>DATKJY010000168.1:0-4537 GCA_035543175.1 Candidatus Acidiferrum sp. | reverse complement strand
GGCTGGCCTGGCGAAAACCTCCGGCAGCCTCGTTTGGGCTATTGATTGGCAGCAGGGATTCAAGCAGACGGCCGGCGCTTCCAAGAAGCCGCGCCTGTCGCTTGGAGCAGAGTGGAGCGGACTCAAGTTATTGCCTCTCCGCGCCGGATACGCTACCGGTGGCGCCAAGAACAGCGCCTTCTCGTTCGGCTCCGGTATCGATCTGTTGGCTTACTACCTCGATGTCGCCATGACGACTGGTTCTTCGTTCAGCGGTTACTCGGCCAAGGGGCTCAATGTCGCGGTTTCGACCGGACTTCACTTCTAAGGCGCCAAGGAGAGTGTCATGACTATGTTTATTTTGCATATCGGGGTTCGACGTGCGCTCGCAGTCCTGCTTCTCGCGCTAATGGCAACTGCAGGCGTTCAGGCTACGCCTCCGCATCCGAGCGTGCAGCAACTGGCCGCCGCGGCTCAGATTGCGCAGCCCTATTTCATGGAGCACCTGGCTGAACTTCATGCCAAAGGCGTCGGCGCGCCCGATGACTTCCTGAAGAACAACGTCGCCGCCAAAACGGCCGACGGCCGCTCGCCCGCGTTTACGGGAACGTTTCGCATTCTGGCGATTCTGGTCCAGTTTACGGATCACCCGTCGTCGGTTGGCGCTACGTTTTTCGATTCGCTGGTGTTCGACTCACTCGGACACACGGTTAAAGACTTTTTCCATGAGATTTCATACGGCCAGCTTGATCTGGTAACGGTGAATCTACCTTCGAGTATGGGCTGGCAGACGGCCCCTCAAACCTATGCGTACTATGTCAACGGCCAGCAGGGTCTGGGCAATTATCCACATAACTCGCAGAAACTGGTCGAAGATTTGGTCGATGCGGTCGATCCGGTCGTGAACTTCGCCAACTATGACAACGACGGCAACGGCTATGTCGACGTGTTGTTGGTCATCCACAGCGGTTCCGGAGCCGAACTCACCGGAAGCAACAACGATATCTGGTCGCACAAGTGGGCCATCTCCCCCCGCCAGAAAGACGGCAAATATATCAGCAGCTATACGATTCAGCCCGAGTACTGGCACAATCCGGGAGACATGACTATTGGTGTCTACTCGCACGAGCTATCACACGGTTTCGGACTTCCGGATCTGTACGACACCGATGGCTCCTCCTGGGGAGTCGGTAAATGGTGTTTGATGGGGTATGGCTGTTGGAACGGCGCCACCGGCATGGGCGAGTCACCGTCGCACCCCTGCGCCTGGGCGCGCGCTCAGATGGGGTTTGTGACGCCGGTCAACGTACTCTCCAATCTCACCGCTCAGGCAATTCCGGATGTAGAGCAGAACGCCGTCGTCTATCGTCTATGGACATCGGGCTCCGTTGGTAACGAATATTTCCTGGTGGAAAATCGGCAGCAGGTCGGGTACGATACGTACCTCAAGGGCTCCGGCCTTCTGATCTGGCATATCGATGAAAGTAAGGCCAATAATGACGCTGAGTGGTATCCCGGGCAACCGGCGAGTAGTCACTTTAAAGTGGCTCTTGAACAGGCCGACGGACTTTTCGAACTGGAGCATAAGCTCAGTACGGCCAATGCCGGCGATATATACCCCGGCACGACCGCAGCCACTGCCTTTAACGCCGTGACAACGCCGAATTCGAACGCGTATTCGGGTGCCAATTCATTCGTGGCGGTATCCAATATCTCAGCCTCGTCACTCATAATGCATGCCGACCTGATAGTTGGATTCGCCGCCGGCACCGACACCGGTGACGATGTTCTGCTTCCGTTCAGCGCGGATCTGTCGCAGAACTACCCGAACCCGTTCAATCCGAGCACTTCCATCCGGTTTACCCTCTCGAGCGCGGCCGAGACCAGGCTCGAAGTGTTCAACGTCCTCGGACAGAAGGTCCGAACGCTGGTTGACGGACGCAGGGCTGCCGGTACGGTCACTCTGACCTGGGATGCCAAGGATGATTACGGCAACGATGTGCCGTCGGGGGTTTATCTATACAAGTTAGTAGCGGGCACGCAGACACTTTCCCGCAAGATGGTTCTGATCCGGTAAAATCCCCTGCGCTCTTTCACTCGCATGAAAAACCCCGGCCGGAGTGGCCGGGGTTTTTCGCAACTACTCAGTCCGGATACGCCATATCGGACGGCACCGGTTCTGACGAGTGGTTTTCCCGTTGTAGTTTCTTGCGGCGCTGGTGGCAGGACTTGCACCGTTTTGGATCTTCAGTGTACCCTCGTTCCGCGAAGTACTCCTGAGCCTGGACGGTGAAAGCGAACTCCTCGCCACACTCGCTGCATATTAGAACCCTCGGTACAAACTTAGTCACCATGGGTTCCCCCTCTCTTGTCCAATGTACACTCCCTGTAAAGTGGACAAACGTTGTATAGTTAACGAAAGGCTATATGTACATTGGATAAGGACCGATGTCAACTAAAAACATCGGTCCTGCATATATTTAGAAGGGGTTGCAGGGAGGCGGCGGGCCGGAGTTGAATAGGAAATCGGTCAAGCCAGTGAGGTCGCCAATATCAACACTCCCTACGCAATCGAAATTGCCCGATTCCAGAACCGGTTTCGGCGACATGCCTCCGGAAAATAGAAAGTCAACGATATAGGAAAGATCGGCAATATCCTTGACACCGTTGAAATCAAGATCTCCGCGCTGTACGACCGTGACGGCATTTCGGGCCTGAGCGTTCCATACTGAGGTATCACTGTGCGATACTGCCTTGAACTGAAGATGAGAGACGGTCGACAGCGGTGTATAAACCGGGGCGGTCACAGTGACATTGACGATGGTTGACGCTCCCGAGGCTAGGAATCGCGAGACACCTCCGGCCACGACCCAACCACGATCATCCTGATAGGTGATATCCGCCATGTCGGCGAGCGGCGAAGTGTTCGTCACCTGATACTGGAACGTACGGCCGGCGCCGGAATACACCGATGAGTCGGTGAGTACAGTCGAACTCAATGAATATGCTTGATGTATCTCTGCCGAAAATGCAAACGGAGCGCCGGATGAGTTTTCCGAGAGGTTGACGGCGATAAGCGTGACAGCCGAGTAGTTCTCAAATCCCGGAACGTCAGCCGAGCCGATATACGTACCCGGTGTCAAAACCATCTTTTGAAACTGATGCTGATTGGTTCCGGTCGTTGCGACCACCCACGCGGCCCATTGGCGGGAGTCATCGCCGTCGAAATGGACCCGCAAAGCGCCGTGCACCGACCCCGGTTGGAATTGAATGTAGCTTGCGGCGTATCCCTGCGGATTCGTGGATGAGGTCTGCGTGGTTACCGGGTAGCTGGCATAGGTGCGCCGGATGAGCGCCAGCGGATAGTTGGCCGCTTCCTGGAAGTGCAGGCCGTCGTTCCGGTCGGAAGTCGCAAAATTCCACGCTGTGAATAGCGCAAAAGCTGAGTCCTGCGTCCAACCATACCGTCCCATCAGCGTGTCCGAGAGTGCCTGGTATGTCGTCGTGTATTTGGCTCCCTGCCAGACCGCGACCATCAGGGACGTGTCGAATTTCTCCGCTAAGAACATATTCCAGATGAAGCACGCGTACATGTGGATGGTGAGATCCATGAGTGAAGTTTCGGGATTGTTCATGTAGGACGGCAGGTAGTTGTAGTTGTCGTTCACCTGATCGTATACGATATCCTCCATGTACGTGGCATCGAGCTCCATATACCAATCCTCGGCCCCAGCGTTATAGGCAAACTGGATAGCATGGTGGAACTCGTGGGCGGCCGTCACTTTCGCGGCTCCGGCGACATTCCCTTCAGGGTCAGTATTGGGCGGAAATCCCTGGAAATTGCGATGTAGAACGAGGTAACTGTAGTAATCATTCCATGGCTGGGGCCCCGGGCCCTCGGGTACGGTGTAGCCATAATAGCCCATCTCTTCGAAGTAAATGTCGAAGCGGCTGTCCCCACCCCGGGTGCCATCGGACGGCGGAGGCAGATAGCCGAGCGCCATTTGTTTGTTGTACGAAGTGTCGCAGTAGAGGGCGCATTTCTCCACATAATCGGGGATTCCGTCAGCATCGAGGTCAGCCGAGGGGACCGCATTGGCTCCGCTGGTGTCGTAATGCAACTTGAAGAAGCCCCCGGGGGAGTTATATGTAAAAGCGGTGGCCCATCGGGTCAGTGCCTGATCGATGGTAGCCTGCGTTGACGGAGACAACTGACTCCAGTTCATCTTGATGTTCTTGATGGCCAGCGTGGCCGAACGGGCGTCCGTGCGCCCGGTGAGAGCATCGAACAACTGGTATTTCTGCGGCAGCTCTTTAGGCTTCTTGATAGCCGTTATTTGCAGCAAGGCTTTCTGATCGAACGTCAGCACGCCGTTTCTGTAGTCATTTTCAATGGCCGAAATCGGGTCAGTCGACGCTTTGGTAGTGGTGGCGGCTGCCAGCGAGGAAATTGTCGTACAAATGGTCAGGACAGTCGCCGCGACAGTGCATTTCAAGATAGACATTGGCTCCTCAAAACCTTGGGTGCACTCGGTTAAATTGTTATCGGACTGAGGCG
>DATKJY010000167.1:0-4421 GCA_035543175.1 Candidatus Acidiferrum sp. | reverse complement strand
CTGCCCATATTGATTACAATTACTCTCCCCCGGGAGTTGGCGACGGTGTCCGGCTCAGGATGGCGGCGGAACGATTTGACCTCGACGATCATCCGTTTGTCGGTCGAAGCTGGAAGAACGTAGGTCTTTGGCAACACGAGCTTAACAAAGCCCGTTATAGCGATTCGCTTGGCCCCGCGCCGGTCGACGATAGTCTGGCCATGGTAGCACTCGGGCGGATTTACACCGAAGTGATTTCATCGGTTCGGTACGTGGCGGTATCAATTGGTCTAAGCGGCTGGCAGCCGGAAGATCCGGCGGTAGTGGCGAGCAAGCGGTATGGCGACTGCAAAGGCATGTCCGGTCTGCTGGTCTCGCGCCTTAGAGCTGCGGGCATTCGAGCAAATCCGTGTCTGGTCCTCACCAGTGACGATGGTGCGGTCGATTCATCGTTTGTCGCCTTTGATTTTAACCATGTCATCGCCATGGCCGTTATCGGACGAGATACAATTTGGATGGACCCTACCTGCGATGACTGTCCGGCTGGCGATCTTCCGGAAAGAGACGAACACAACACCCTATTAGTTGTCACGGACACCGGAGGCGTGCTGGTGACGACGCCGAGTTCGCACCCCGATGACAACCTTTTCGTGGAGGTGTGCGATGCGGTAATCGACGATTCGGGGCATATCACACTGGCGACCAAGGCGTCGGTCACCGGAAACAGCGCCCAACATCTTAGGCGCACGTTGAATCATGCACAGGCGGAGGATACCAAGCGTTGGGTGGGCGACTGGTTTATCGGCAACAACAAGAAGTACAGCACTACTCGGGTTGCTACCGCGAATCTCGGTAATCTTGCGCGACCAGTCGAACTCGAGGCCTCGTTTGCGAGCGTTGGGTTGATGGATCGAATCCAGAAAACGGGATATTTCGTTCCATTTCTGCTGACCAGCCGGAGCTATATCGATGACGCCAAACTGAAGGAACGTAAGACGGCGGTCAATTTCGGCAGTGCCTGGAAGATCGTCGACAGTGTGTACCTTCACGGAGCGCTTCTTGCAGTTTGTGACTCTGTTCGCGTTCCCGAGAGTGCCGATTTGAGTTTCGGGCCGCTCCACCTGGCCGCCCGCTTTACCAAAGACAGCACGGGCGTGAGAGCTTGTCTGACCCAGAGTCTCGACGGGGGCGAGGTGCCGGTCGAAAAGTTCGACAGCCTCGCTCAGTTCCTGACATTCCGCAAGCAACTGCTTGACAAGCCGATCAAGTTTTATCTCAAGGCAAAGTAACACCGGCGGTCCGGAACTAGCCGGACCGCGAGATTATTTCTGCTTCACCTTGTCGCTGGAGAGCACCGAGAAGAATTCGTTGAACTGAAACTGTGACGGCTTCTTCATAAATGGTCCCAGTTCGAAACTCGTCTGCGGTCCGCTGATTTGCTGGCGGAAAATAGCCGGACCGCCGTCGTCCTTCACGCCCGCCACACTCATTAGCACCGGAGTGGAGAACGCCGGATCAACACCGGCTGCTGCCACATTCACTTTCACCACAAAGCCGTTGTCCTTTGGGACGATGCTGTAGTCGACCGTGTACTCGGGCCGATTGCGACCGAACAGCCACTGTTTGAAGAACCAGTCGAGCGGTTGTCCGTAATATTTCTCGGCCAACTTAACGATGTCGGCATTGGTAAATTCGCGGTTGTTACAGGTAAGCGCCAGTTCGCGCACAAACTTCATGAAGGTCGCATCGGAGCCGGTGTTCACGTCGAACATGAGGAATCGAAGCATGTGCATCAGCCAGGCGCCTTTGTAAAGGCTCAGGGAATCCGGAATCCGAGTGCCGGCGGCCAGCGGCATATCCATTTTGCGAGTGATGACGGAGTCCAACAGGCTGCGGCGGTGTAGCATTTCAGAGGGGAATGCACCCCCCGGAAGCGATTTCTCCACGTAAACGAGCGACAGATATTCGGGCATGGCGTCAGCAAGCCAGAACTCGCGATCCGAAGCCGGCCGCAAGAGAGAGCCGAACCATTGTTGAGCCGTCTGGTATCCGGCTACCAACTGAAATCCACCGGTGCCGTTGACAATGCAGCATTCCTGCGGGATCGCCTCAATGCCGGGCATAGTCATGGTACCTTCCGGATGGGTGATGGGAGCGTACGGGTAAACGTACAACTCGAAGACACCGGCCGGGGTCCCGAGCTGACTGCAGAGGAAATTGAAGGCATCGACGTTGGTGGTCTGATACAACTGGTCGGGCACGAAACAGGTCACCCGATTCTTGTCGATACTGTGCGATTTCAGGATGTCGAGCGGGACCCCGACATCGCTGACGACCTTGATCGTATCGAAGTTGGACCCGTACCCTTTGAAGAAAAACTCCCGGTATGGCTGATCCGGCTCGATAGTGAACTTCACGCCCTTGTCGATCTTTTCCGCCGGACCAAGTCCGGTCGCGAGGTAGCTGAATCCTCTGGGGGCAAGCAGCGTCAGGCTGACTTTCGATGGTGTGGGGTCTTCGACATACGGAAAGACGGTCCAGTATGATGAGCCGTGATACCACAGCCTCACGTCGAGGGTATCCCCCTTGTGATGAGTAGAGGGGAGCAGCACGCCGATGAAATTGAAATCGCGCCGCCGATAGAAATCGGCGTTCTGTCCGTTGACCTGCATCGAGTCCAGATTCAGGTTGTAGCTCAAGAACAAAGAGAGGTACTTGAGGCTGTCGGCGTTGACCAGAAGGCGCGCCTTGCAGTCCGCCTGCTCGACATCTCGTCCTTCGAGACCACCCATGACCAGGTCGGCGTGGCGCTCCAGTATCGTGGTCGGGTAGAGAATTTGCGACATCTGCAGGTCATCGCTTATGGCTCGTTCCTTCCGCTGCTGCACGGCGCCGTCAGTGATGACGAGATCGCCGCCGGAGCGCTCGTAGGCCACGATCGATTGCTCTGGTCGATTGGGATCGTACGAATATACGTACCGATTGAAATCGCACCAGAAGAAGCCATCGTCGGATCGCTCATAGATTGATCTGAGCAGTTGGAAGAAATTGTCGTACTCGTGCTGGATGCTCGGCCGGAAGAAGAACTCGCTCTGGGCTTTCTTGAGTATGTTGTAGTCCTTCCATTCGAGCGTCTGTTTGGAAAAGATGATTTTTTCACGAAGTTTCAGGTCGAGGTTGTCACCGAACTTTATCAGGATGACGTCAAAATCCTGGTTCACCAGGCTGTCATTTGAAGCATAGGCCATGCTCATGCGCTCTACATGCGAGGGGATGTCGATCTGGGCATGTCCCTTGCCGATGAAGAATGCGGTGGTCGGGCGGCCATCGATATACCGGGCCAGGAATATCCTTCCGTCAGTGAACGTGAAGGTCGCGGCGTCTTTCTGATAGATGAAATCCTTAATTGGCGCTACTTCGGTTTCGTTATTGAGCAGGTCCTGATCGAGGGCCGCATAATCATCTTTGAATTTCTTAAACGCTTCCGAATCGGCCGCGAGTGTCGCGACCGCAAACGAAAGGAGAATCGCAGTAAGCACCAGGCACTTGGTTCTCATGTATGTATCCCCGGACTGGTTATAGGGTGAATACCATTTTGCGTAGTTTGGTGTTGGCCGGACCACCGGCATTGCCGCCGATCTGGCGACGAACCGCAGCGAGACAAAGCGCGAATTTGGCCTCGCAGTCCAGCTGGGCCGCGACGAAAATATAATTGTGATGCGGAGTCCACACGGCTCGCAGCGCCGATTCGATAATTAGCGCATCTTCGATTGACTCATTCCGAATCTCGTCCTGAACATAGTAAGGCGAGCCTAATGCAGCCGCGGAACCGAGCTGAATGACCAAATCGTAACGTTGATATTCGGAGGCGATTGTCGTGCCGACGTCCTGAGCGGTTTCGGGATGGAATGCAAAGGCATCGACTGTGCCGCGGTCTGTCACGAAGGATTTGCCCCGGACTGCATCTTCGCGTGCGATTTGACGCCGGTAGATCTCCTTGTGGAATTCGCGGCGTTGAGATCTAAAGGTAGGGTGCTCGGCAAGCAGTTGGCGGGCGAGTTCATCGAAGAATGCAAAACCATTTAACTCCGGATAGGTCCGGAGTCGGTTCAGGAACTCGGTCTTGCCGGAACCGGGCGCGCCGGTAATCACAATGCGACTGGTCATCTGTCTTATCTGTCTGGACCGCAATCTATTCAGCGAATATGCCAGAGTCAAGCCGTCACACGCCGGGCCAGGGTATAAGTCGGTATTAAAATCTACGCTCCGTCTTAGGCAGATCAAGAAGCTCCGCAATTCGGTTGAAACCGGCTGCCAAACCTCGTATGTTCTTCTTAAGGAGACGTTATGAACATACCAAAGATTCAAGCATTTCTTGCCGAACACGAACTCGATGGCTGGCTAATGGCCGATTTTCATGGTCGCAATACCGTCGCCATGGC
>DATKJY010000166.1:0-5143 GCA_035543175.1 Candidatus Acidiferrum sp. | reverse complement strand
AGCGTAACCAGTCCGGCTACGGCGCTCAGCTCTGCCACGTCTCTGTCGGTTATGCCGGATGGGCGACGGCAACCGACATTTAACACCCCGGTGACTTCATCGCCCGCTTTCAAGGGCACGCAAGCCACCGACGCATAATCTGTCTCCGGATTGAAATCTGAATTGTGCGACCGGTCCTGAAGCAGCACCGGTTTATCCTCCTCGGCCACCCATCCGGGAAGGCCGTGACCGTAGCCAAGGGGAAGAAATTCGAGGACGTCGACAACCCCGCCGAGCGTGGCCACCGAAACCAATTGCTTCCGGCGCCTGTCCATCAGAAACAGGGTAGCCGCATCAAAGCGCACCACTCCACGCAGCACGTTGAGAATGGCCTGGTAGGCTACGTCGACTGCCAGATCGGCGTGACACAGCGCGGCGATCTGGGTGATCAACTCCACCGAACCCTTGATCTGCTTGAGCTCAGCCTTTTTTGTCTTTTTGTGTGTAGAGTTCACGGCTCTGTATTCTGATTAAGGGACGGGTCTGCTTGACGATTTTGGTCGCCAGCGTCTCTTCAATTCGCGCCAGAAAGGCCAGCTTGTCGGGAGCGCGAAGATGAATATCCGGATCGTCCTTATTGTCGTCCATCGTGCCCTGGAAGACGCGTGGACCATTGACCTCAATTTCAAACGGCTCGGCCGCCAGCACCCTGCCCCGCTGCAGATCGAAGAGACGGTATTCACCCTCTATGATGCCGACTGTCTCCCATTTGTGGAAGACGAGCGGAACCTGGAATGACTTATGTCGTTCGATTCGTTCGCTCTGAATCGTCACAGTCAGGAGGAACGCCCCTCCTTGTTCGCGCCCCCAACGGATGAGGCTGTCGGAATCGATGATACTGGCCGGAGCCCCGGCATTCAAACGCGTTTCGACTACCTGAAGCCCTGATTCCCGAGTGTACTTCTCAGCCAGCCGCTCGAACAAGTGAGAGTCACCCCACGCCACCGCCGGCTGGTCGATCTGAAGCAGCATAACGCGTGAACCGGTGGCCGGCATCGCGGCCGACACCGCCAGCAGCAGCGCCAGCGCGAGAAAGCAACTAATGCGGTTCATGACCCACCGAAATCCTTCCGACGACATTTTCCTGATGAATGTAGCGGTTCAGGACAGAGCGAATGCCTTCATTGAAATCCGTCAACTTATTTGAAAGCATCTCAATCTCCCCGCGCGTAAAGATATCAGACAGCCGTTCGCGGGATATGAACTCGATGCCGACCAGATACGCGCCATCATCGTAGTCGGCTCTCTTTACCAGGCCGAGAACATTATCCAGGCTCTCGACATCCTGAATCGTGAAGCGCATGGCGACGACATCCCCTTCATGTATCTGTTCATCAACCTCCGCCAGCACGCCTCCGGCCGATATGTTGAGCACCACGCCGTTTACGTAATGATGGTTCCCCTCCGGCCAGAAATTGCCGGCCAGATCCCGAATCGTGTCGAGCGACATGGGCGACGATATTTCGAGTCGTACGAAGCGCCTTTGTTCCTGCTGCTCCAGCCTGAACGGTTTTTTCACGCGGATATTCCGGTCGGTTGCTTCCACGTCCTTGACGAATTTGACCTGTGATCGGTTGCTCATACCATTCCCCTAATTCGATGTGTTGGTATCTGACGGCGTCCGTGCCATCAAATGTTTGTTGAGGGCCTCCCGATGCCGGGCCTCATAGGACTGCACCACCGACGGTAGCTCGCGGGCGGTTGAAGCCGGCACCAGCGCCTTATATTTTTCGCGTATGATAAATTCCATTCCGGTCATAAACTGGCCGTTTTCGATGGGATAGCTGTGGCGTATCTGAGAGAGAATTAACGGTGGGAATCCCGGCTCTTCGACCTCGATGGCGGCGAGCATGAACACCCCGGTCTCGAGCTGGCCGGGCAGCGTAACCGAGGCGCCGCCGCTCGAGAAATTGCGAAGGTTCGTCTCCAGCCAGCGAAGCCGGGACAGGTTTTTTCTGACAAATGAGCTCATCGGCACGGCCGCCAGTTTGACCGGGCGAATCAGCTCGATGCGCACGAATCGCCGGTGCGACAGCGGCGTGACCGTCTGATCCAGCATCAGTACGTGCCGCCCGCCGGCCGTGCGTTTGAACTGCGCCTTAATAGAAAGCTGCTGCCCTTTATAGGCTACCTGCAGCACGACCGTCTGTGAGTGGACAAGGTTATTGAGCATGTCCCACTTGGGACCGCTGTCCAAAACAAACTGGCCGTCATGAGTCGACACCACGCGCACCAGAATTTCTTTGCCCGGCACCTGCTCGGTGAACATTCGTATCTCCCGACCGACCAGCGTCGAGAAATCAAGATTCGGCACCGGAATCCCATTCGGCTCTCTGTGCAGTGTCGAATCGAAAGGCGCCATACTACAGCAGTCCTTTCTTGCGCATGTCGATCTGCACATTAAAGAGATAGGAGACGAGTCGGTTCTGGGCGTTGCGGTCGAATTGTTTCAGACACAGCGGCATGTGAGCAAGTTCTTCAGGTCGGAAATATCGCGGCAACTGGTCGGTTGCCAAAAACTCAAGGCCGCAATAGCGTTCGCCGTGTCGTTGAAACGTTCGGCGTACCACCGCCGGAAGCACCTCTGACAGAGCAAGCTCCCTAAAAAAGCCAATTTTGACGATAAGCGGTGTCTCAGCGGCGATGGGTTGATCCATCCGGAGCTGGACGCCCCCGCCGCTGACGTCGACCGTATGACCGTGATGCCATTCAAGCTGCTCTTCGTATTTCCCCCAATCGATATGCGGCTTGACCGGCGCCCAGGAGATTTCGCGAAGCATCTCGACACGTACGAATAGGCGACGCTGCACCCGTTCCAGGCGACGCGGCGGCGTCAGAATGAGTTGACGCTTACCCCTCGATGATATTCGTTTGATCTGCGAGTGAAACTGGTAGGCGGCATCCTCGCGAGTCAGCAGGATTGTGACGTCGGCGTCTTCTCGCAGCAACGCACTCCCGCCGAGAAATTCCGGATCGGTAATGACTACGCCGCCGTTGAGAAAATCCTGCACGCGCGCCACGTATTTCCCGGCGTCCGGTCCGTCGCCGACCCGAATTTCGATTCGCTCCCAGACCTTGAGAGACGGTGAAGTCGAGCGCATGCTGGTCTGTGTCGTCATGATGTTACTCATTGCTCCATCAAGCTGGTTTCGATGCGGCCAGGTTAGCGCGCCCCTGCTCGATCGCCAGCTCGAGAATCTTCCGGGCCAGCGCCGTGCGTGATTGATCCTGCCGGTTCTGGTAGATGAACTCCTGCCCCGACTTGATTGTACTGGTGAAATACTGCTTGGCTTCGTCGTAATCGCCGATGCGCCGCGAAAGCTCGGCGATCAGGTACGACGCTTGTATCTGTTGATTGCCGGGGGCGATATCGCGCCCGTTGGCAAACGCATCCTTGTAACACAGCACGGCCTTTTCGAGGGCCTCCCGCTCATTGGTGACCACACCAGTCCAACTCGAACGCAATTGATGCAGGAAGTGGTTGAACGACTGGTGCGCCCCGAACACCCGTTCGTTGCTGCCTGAGCCATCACCGAGTAGCGCCAGGCGATATTCATCGATCAGAGTCTTGAGCGACCCCATCTGACCTTCAAACGACGTCAACCCCTGATTGAGATTCGTCGTCGCCTGATCGTAGCGTTCCGTGAACGACAGCATCTGCGACTGGTAGTCAGCCGAGAGCTGCGTGCTGTCAAAATGGCACCGCAGGGCTCCGGACAATTCTTCCGTGCCCGTGCGCACCGATCGGACCTGATCCTGCAATCGCAAATAATGGTCTTCGATTTCGTGGATGAGCCCGGCCAGCATAAGGCGATGAGGGTTCTCGGTACGTTCCATATCGCGGAATACCCAGGCAATTCTCAGGTAGAACCGGCCGACGTCGAGCTGCGAATAATGCTCGGCCAACTGTTCGTCATAGATGGCCAGATGAAGTTTGAGAATGGCGGACTCGTTCGGATAGCGATTGACGTCCACCGCCGTGCCCATCAGCTTGATCACCGAGTCCGCGGTCGAAAGCTGATCCAAGTGTTTGGCTTTAACGGTCTTGAGCCGGTAGGTTTTGAAATTGACGTCGTTTTTCCAGTCCTTAAACCCGTTGGTGAACTCGCGCGAATAATAGCAGTTGGAGCAGGTAGCCGTGAAAAACACCAGCGGGTTATAGGCTTGATAGCGTGGAAACCGCCACCTTATGTTGACCGGACAGAAATCCGTGTCCCGACCCTCTTCGGCGTACGCGCCGACTCGTATCGTTTCGTGTTCGTTGATCGTCTTGCAGATCGGGCACTCGACCTTGAATATCAGAAATGGACTTTCCATCGCCATGTTTATGCTCCCGGTGTTTCTCTGTTTATTCTCGCGTTAAGAGCGCCAGTTCCCCTTCGGAAATCGGCAGCGTTTCGCGGACCCGCTCACGCGTCGATCCCGCTTCCAGCATTTCGCGCGCCAGGCGCATCACTTCGACACGGTTGCGTCGATACGCCCCGATATCCTCTCGCCCGGCCTTCTGGACCGGCCGCGACTGATCCTCGGGACGCGCCGTGTCGGATTTCAGGTTCACAAATTCCAGTCTGCGGCGCTCCGTCGTTCGCTCCGTGCGCGAAAGTGTATCTTGCGCCACCGATTCGGTGACCGGTGCGGTTGCCTTCGCCCGCTTGGGTGTCCGTCGAAACAACGAACCGATGATAAGCAACAGCCCGGCTGCCGCGAGATACCCGGCCACATTCAGCGCCACATCGATTATCATATCCTGCGAAATCGTCATATCAGTACATCCTTGTCCCCTATGCGGTCACATCAATGTGCCCGTCCGGCTTCTGTCGTTCGTCCTCTGATTCGGGAGTCTTAGTCTCATCTGCGTCCGGACTTTCAGTCAGCACCTCCTCGCCGGGGTCCTGGTCGGCGGTTTGCTGATCGGGCAGTTCCTGCGAGATCACGACTTCGTCCTTCTGCTTGTGCGTCTTCTCCCGTTCTTCCTCTATCTCTTCCTCAAGTGTCTGCGAGAACTTGCGTTCTTTGTCACGCTCGGAGCGATGCATCTGATTCACCCGATTGGCCGGCATGTACGGTACTGCCTTTTCGACCGAATCAAGTCCGCCGTCCGTTG
>DATKJY010000165.1:0-7159 GCA_035543175.1 Candidatus Acidiferrum sp. | reverse complement strand
TTTTGACGCCAGGGCTTCTTACCGCCACCGGAGATCTCTTTACGAGTCTTGGTGGAGGCCGTCCCCTGACGCTGGCGGGCCAGATAATTCACGACGTATTGATGGACAACCGCCTCGTTGGGCTCAATCTCGAAGATCTCGGGTTTGAGCTCGACGGTTCCGACTTCAACGCCTTCCTGATTATGCACTTTCACGATCATTGTCTGTGCCCACTATTTCTTCCGATTCGACAAACGGACTTTCACCAGCGCGCCCCGATGACCGGGGATTGGTCCGTCTACCAACATCAGGTTCTGTTCACCGATAATTTTGACGATCTTCAGATTCAACACGGTGCGCGTGTCTTTGCCCATCTTGCCGGCCATGCGCATGCCCTTGAAGACACGTGACGGGTACGACGATGAGCCCACCGAGCCCGGCGCCCGCCAGCGGTCCGACTGACCGTGCGTGGTGTTGGCGCCGGCGAAATTATGGCGCTTCATCACGCCCTGGAAGCCCAGACCGCGCGACACACCCGTTACATCCACCTTCTCGCCCTCTTTGAAGACGTCGACCTTGACCGCCGAGCCGATTTCGAGTTCCGACTCGTCGAACAAAATCGAACGAAGGTTCTTGGTGGGTTCCACTTTGGCTTTCGCAAAGTGCCCGGCGCGAGGTTTGTTCACCAGCTTGGCTCGGGTTGCGCCGAAACCGACCTGATAAGCTGTCTTCCCGCGTTTGCCCTGCGGCATCTTCGCCAGCACGGGACACGGGCCCGCCTCAATCACCGTCACCGGAATTGCTTCCCCGGTCTCCGAAAACAAGCGGGTCATGCCGATCTTTTTGCCCAGAATTTCTTTCATTCCCGTAACCTATCAGGTTTTTATCTCCACGTCAACCCCGGCAGGCAGATCCAGCTTCATCAGCGCGTCGACCGTCTGCGGCGTCGAGTCATAGATATCGATTAATCGCTTGTGCACCCGGGTTTCGAACTGCTCCCGTGATTTCTTGTCCACGTGCGGCGAACGCAACACGGTGTACACCGTGCGTTTCGTCGGAAGCGGAACCGGCCCGACAATACGGGCGCCGGTACGAAGCACTGTTCGGGCGATCTCTTTGGTCGACCGGTCAAGCGAGTAGTGATCGTACGCTTTCAGGCGAATTCTGATCTTCTGCACTTCCATGACGAACCTTCGCTCTCTCGTTATTCCAGAATCTCGTGAATGACACCGGCGCCGATGGTGCGGCCACCCTCACGAATGGCAAACCGCAACTCTTTCTCCATCGCGATCGGCGTGATCAACTCGATCTCCATCGTCGTGTTGTCACCAGGCATCACCATCTCTACCCCCGCCTGCAACTTCACCACCCCCGTCACGTCCGTCGTCCTAAAATAGAACTGCGGACGATACCCGTTGAAAAACGGCGTGTGACGACCACCCTCTTCTTTGGTCAACACGTATACTTCAGCTTTGAATTTCTTGTGCGGTGTGATGCTCCCCGGGGCCGCCAATACCATCCCGCGCTCCAGGTCGTCTTTGTCGACGCCACGAAGCAGCAGTCCGACGTTGTCACCCGCCTGGGCGTCATCCAAGAGTTTCCGGAACATCTCGACACCCGTGACCACCGTCTTGCGGGTCTCCCGGATACCGACTATCTCTACTTCCTGTCCCTGCTTGATTATCCCGCGCTCGACACGACCGGTACCCACCGTCCCACGTCCGGTGATCGAAAATACATCTTCCACCGGCATCAAGAACGGCTTGTCCGTCTCTCGCTTCGGCTCAGGAATATACTCATCGCAAGCGGCTACCAAATCCAGAATCGGCTTGAACACCGGATCGTGCGGATCAAACGTCCCGGAGGCCCCGGTCGTCATCGCCTGCAGAGCGCTCCCACGAATCACCGGAATATCGTCACCCGGGAACCCGTAGGTGCTCAACAACTCACGAACTTCCAACTCGACCAGATCCAGAAGCTCCGGATCGTCGACCATATCAATCTTGTTGAGGAATACGATGATGTACGGGACACCCACCTGACGAGCCAGAAGGATATGTTCCCGCGTCTGAGGCATCGGACCATCGGCCGCCGACACCACCAATATCGCGCCGTCCATCTGGGCGGCACCCGTGATCATGTTCTTCACATAGTCGGCGTGACCGGGGCAGTCGACATGCGCATAGTGACGCTTGTCCGACTCATACTCCACGTGCGCCGTCGCAATCGTGATCCCGCGTTCCCGCTCTTCCGGGGCGTTGTCAATCGAATCAAACGTCCGAATCGCGCTCCCCGTCAGCTTGTTCATCACCATCGTGATCGCCGCCGTCAATGTCGTCTTCCCGTGATCCACGTGACCAATCGTTCCCACATTCACATGCGGCTTCTTCCGGATAAACTTCTCTTTCGCCATCAGCGGCTCCCACTCCTTACAGGCTCAAAATTACGCAACATTTTCCAACATTTTTCGGGACACTTCCTCGGGCACGGGGGCGTACCGCGAGAATTCCATCGTAAACACGGCTCTTCCCTGCGAGATATTCCGAAGCGTGTTCGCGTATCCGAACATCTCCGACAGCGGCACGCTGACCGCTATCACCTGATCGCTGCCGCGCGGTACCATGCCGTTAATCTTGCCGCGTCGGGAGTTGAGGTCACCCACGACCGCGCCCATATAGGCCTCCGGCACAACCACTTCGACATCCATGATCGGTTCGAGCAGAATCGGGTTGGCGCGGTGCGCACCGTCCTGCAGCGCCATCGAACCGGCAATCCGAAACGCCAGTTCGTTGGAGTCAACCTCGTGATACGAACCATCGAACAGCTCGCACTGAATGCCGACCAACGGGTACCCGCCGAGCACGCCATTGCTCATAGCTTCCTTAATGCCGCGCTCGATCGACGGAATATATTCGCGAGGGATAGTCCCTCCTACAAGCTTGTTAACAAAGCGGAACTCAGAGCCGTCGGTGGTCGGCTTGATTCTCATGATCACATGACCATACTGGCCCTTGCCGCCGGACTGGCGAATGAAGCGCCCTTCGCACTCAACTTCCAGCGTGATCGTCTCTTTGTACGCCACCGACGGACGGCCCACTGAAGCGACAACATTAAACTCGCGCTTGAGCCGTTCAATCAGAATCTCAAGGTGAAGCTCACCCATGCCGCTGATGATTGTCTGGCCGGTCTCTTCGTTCTGCTTGACGAGGAAAGTCGGATCTTCTTCAGAGAGTTTGCCCAGCGCTTCCGAGAGCTTTTCCTGATCGGCCTGTGTTTTCGGCTCGATAGATACCATCACAACCGGCTCCGGGAACGACATGCGCTCGAGAATGATCGGGTGCTTGACCTCGGTCAGCGTGTCGCCGGTAGTCGTCTTGCGAAGGCCGATCGCAGCGATGATATCACCGGCGTACGCCACCTGAATGTCTTCACGCTTGTTGGAATGCATGCGCAGCAAACGAGCGATACGCTCTTTGATGCCGCTTCCGGGGTTGAGCAGATACGAGCCGGCTTCGATCTTTCCGGAATATACTCTTAGGTATGTCAGACGGCCCACGTACGGGTCGGTCATAATCTTGAAGGCCAGAGCTGAGGCCGGTTCATCTATCGACGGCTTGCGCTGAATTATTTTTTCGGGGTTATCGACGGGGTGACCTTTCACCGGTGGCTTGTCGACCGGAGACGGGAGGAAATCGACGATTGCATCCAGAAGTTTCTGGATGCCTTTGTTCTTAAACGATGAGCCGCACAGCACCGGGACCATCTTGGAAGTAATTGTCGCCTTGCGTACGGCTTCGAGAACCCGGGCCGGATCGAGCGGCTGATCATGAAGGAACTGCTCGAGGAGATGGTCGTCGAATTCGGCCACCGCCTCCAACAGCTTCTCCCGATACTCATTAGCCAAAGACAGCATGTCGTCCGGAACCTCGAGATCATCGTAGGTCGTACCCTGGGACTCCTCGTGGAACACGCGGAACTTCATGGTCAGCAGGTCGATAACGCCGCTGAACATCTCCCCTTCGCCGGCCGGAATCGCGATAGCGATACAATTCGGGGACAAACGCTCGTTCATCTCTTTAAGTGTTCCGGCAAAATTGGCCCCGACCCGGTCCATCTTGTTGACGTAGGCGACCCTGGGAACACCGTACTTGTCGGCCTGGCGCCAGACGGTCTCGGACTGCGGCTCGACTCCGCCGACCGCGCAGAACAGCGCGACGGCCCCGTCGAGAACACGCAACGAACGCTCGACTTCAACCGTGAAATCCACGTGGCCGGGCGTATCGATAATATTGATCGTGTGGCCGTTCCACTGGCAGGTGGTGGCGGCCGACGTGATCGTTATGCCGCGCTCTTTCTCCTGCTCCATCCAGTCCATGGTGGCAGCGCCGTCGTCGACCTCGCCGATCCGATGCGACTTACCGGTATAGAACAGGATACGCTCAGTGGTCGTGGTCTTACCGGCGTCGATATGAGCCATGATCCCGATATTCCTGACTTTTCTTAGGTCCGCATCGGTGGGCATAAAAAAACCCTGACTGAACTTTCCAGAACTCGACTGTTTACACTTTACCGAGAAAGAGACAGACTAGTGTTTCGTTTCAGCAGGGCGAAAACCGGTTTGTCAATTTCTCGCGGTTAACTATAAAAGGCGCGCAAAAGATACCCTCTCCATTTGTGCAACTACTTGGTGGGATGATCTCCTCAGCAGATAAGAGCCAACCTTACCATCTGAAGTGGGCGAAGGCCTTGTTGGCCTCGGCCATCTTGTGCGTGTCCTCCTTCTTCTTGATCGAAGAGCCTTCGTTATTTGCTGCGGCCAGAAATTCACCGGCCAGCTTGTCGGCCATCGACTTCTCCGCGCGAGCTTTCGAATAGGTTATGATCCAGCGGATCGCCAGCGCCGTGCGGCGATCGGCTCGGACTTCAACCGGCACCTGATACGTGGCGCCGCCCACTCGGCGGGAACGAACCTCAAGCACCGGCTTGACGTTGTTCATCGCCTTGTGGAACATATCCAGTCCGCTCTGTCCGGACTTCTTTTCCAGCATGTCGAGCGCGTCGTAAATGCAACCTTCCGCGGTCGATCGCTTTCCTTTTTTCATCAGGCACGAAATGAACTGGGCCAGGGTACGATCTCCATACTTGGGATCCAGCTCGTTAGCGCGCCGTAATATTCGTGTTCTGCGAGGCATCCGTCACCACTACCTACGACTTGGGTTTCTTTGCGCCATACTTGGAACGGCCGCGCTTCCGGTCGGTCACGCCCAATGTATCCATCGTGCCGCGAATAATATGATAGCGGACACCCGGAAGATCCTTGACACGACCTCCCCGGATCAGCACGATGGAGTGCTCCTGAAGGTTATGCCCTTCGCCCGGAATGTACGCCGTTACTTCCATCTGATTGGTCAGCTTCACGCGGGCCACTTTGCGCAGCGCCGAGTTCGGCTTCTTAGGTGTCGATGTATACACCCTCGTACAAACCCCACGTTTCTGGGGCGACTGCCCAAGCGCCGGGGTTTTGGTTTTGTCCAGAACCTCGCGGCGTCCCTTGCGGATCAACTGGTTAATAGTCGGCAAACTTACTCCGAATTTACAAATCTCGCACTTTTCTCAAAAAGAGACTCGCAATTTATCGAAAACGCCTTAAGTGTCAAGCGTTTTCTTTAAAAATGTCCGCCACTGTCGCTTCAGTGCCCTTGTCCTCGACGACTTCCTCGTCGCCGCCTTCATTGACCACTTTCGTGTCCCGATAGCGCTCAATTCCGGTGCCGGCGGGAATGAGGTGACCAATAATGACGTTCTCCTTAAGTCCAAGCAGATAATCCACTTTGCCGGATATCGCCGCTTCGGTCAACACACGCGTCGTCTCCTGAAACGAAGCTGCCGAGATAAAGCTCTCGGTCGATAACGAAGCCCGCGTGATACCGAGCAACAGGGACTCAGCGGTCGCCGGTTCGCCACCTTCGGCGATAACGCGGGCGTTCTCTTCGACGAACTTGGCCTTATCGACCTTTTCGCCTTCGAGGAAGCTCGTGTCGCCAGGGTGGTCAACCTGGACCTTCTGAAGCATCTGACGCACTATAGTTTCGATATGCTTGTCATTGATCTTCACGCCCTGCAGCCGGTACACTTCCTGGATTTCGTTCACCAGGTAGCGCTGCACTTCGTACACACCGAGAATCTTCAGAATGTCATGCGGATCGACAGAGCCTTCGCACAACCGGTCACCGGCGCGAACATAGTCGTTTTCGTGGACCATCAGGTGTTTACCGTGCGGGATGAGATACTCTTTGACCTCGTCCTGCTCACCCTTGACGATAATCTGCTGCTGACCGCGGACAATCTTACCAAACTCGACGATACCGTCAACTTCGGAAATGACCGCCGGGTCGTGCGGGCGCCGGGCCTCGAACAGCTCGGCCACTCGCGGCAGACCGCCGGTGATATCGCGCGATTTGGAAATCATTCGCGGCATTTTCACCAGCAGATCGCCGGCTTTAAGCTCCTGGCCGTCGTGCACCTGTAGCTGTGCGCCCGTCGGCAGACGATACGCGCCGATAGTCTTCCCTTCGGCGTTGACTATGTTCATAGTCGGGAACAAGGTCTTGTCGCGCTGCTCGATGATAGTTGACTGGACCAGTCCAGTCTGATCGTCGATCTCCTCACGGTAGGTGACGTCCTTTATGATGTGCTGGAACTTGATCATTCCGGCCTTCTCGCTGATGATCGTGCCGGTGTACGGGTCCCATTCGTAAATGATATCACCTTTCTTGACCGGCTGGCCGTCTTTGACCAGAAGATGAGCGCCATACGGCACATCCAACCGCGTGCGGGCACGGCCCTTGGCGTCGATAATCTGCGCTTTGCCGACACCCTCGCGGCTGATAACCATCGACGTTCCGTCTTCTCGATCAACTAAACGAATCTCTTCGAATTTGACCGTGCCGTCATACTTGGCGCCGACCTGCGACTGCTCCGCGATACGCGCGGCAATACCGCCGATGTGGAACGTCCGAAGAGTCAGCTGCGTACCCGGCTCGCCGATTGACTGCGCGGCGATGACGCCGACCGCTTCGCCAATATCTACCAGTTTCATGCTGGCCAGGTTACGGCCATAGCACTTGGCACACACGCCGTACTTGGACTCGCAAGTCAACACGGAACGAATGCGCACCGA
>DATKJY010000164.1:0-2570 GCA_035543175.1 Candidatus Acidiferrum sp. | reverse complement strand
CCACCACCGAACGCTTCATACCTTCGGGTCCTAAATCCCGTTCGATAAACTCCTTTACTTCGCGCCCCCGTTCCCCCACCAACGCAAGTACGTTTACGTCAGCCGATGAACCGCGCGCCATCATGCCAAGCATGACTGATTTGCCGACTCCGGATCCTGCGAAAATCCCCATCCGCTGGCCTTTGCCGACCGCAGACAATACATCGATAGCTATGATGCCGGTCCGAAGCGGGTCGGTGATACGCCGGCGCTTCATCGCCGCTATTGGGCGCCCGTTGATCGCGCGCGTCGTGCTGCTGCGCACCGCGCCCTTACCGTCAATAGGTTGCCCGAGTCCCCCGAGCACCCGACCAATCAGATTTGTCGAAACCGGTATTCGCAACTGCTCTGAAGTCGATGTGACAATCGCCCCCGGATGAATTCCGGTAATAGGGCCATACGGCATCAACAGCAGCCTGTTGTCTCTGAACCCTACAACTTCCGCTTTGATCTGGGTACCGTCGTCCCGATTTTCGATATGGCAGAGCCGGCCGATCGATACCGCCGGACCGACCGACTCAACCACCAAGCCTACGACCTGTGATACTTTGCCGAACTGCCGAATGGTGTTCGATCGCTCGACCCGTTCGGCATACATTTCATACGGAAGATAGCTCACGCCGGCTCCCCAGCGCCGACCAGAGCCTCGCTGATGACCTCAAACTGCGATTCCAGGCGGGCATCGATATCGCCGTTGGGCGTCTCGATAAAACAGCCGCCAAAACGAACTCGCGGATCGGCTTCAATGGCGATCTCTTTGATCGCCGTCGAGCCGGCGAGAAATCGTGAGATGTTCTGTTCCACTATCGGGAGATGGTCCGGATGGACCTTGATTTTCAAACGCGAGCGATCGACCAGCTGATCGATAACACCGCTGATCATCGCGGCGGTGGCTTCCGGATCGGCCTGAATCGCGCCAAACGTGATCTTGCGACTGACCTTGAGGACCAGTTCCAGTACCTGGCCGCGCGCTTCGTCCAGAAGTGCCTCACGCTGCCCGACCGTCTCGGCAATCGCCTTATCGAAACGGCTGAGCACTTGGCGGGCTTCGTCCAAACCCTTCTGGAGCCCTGCTTCGTATCCCTCCTGATAGCCTGCAAGCTTGAATTGCTGGCGTTCTTGTTCGAGCGTTTTTTCCAGACCGAACACCTCAGTCACCGGCATCAGCTTGCTGCCATCGGGCGCCGTGATAAGTTGGGTCTGTGGAAATAGCGCGCCCATTCGCTTCTCGGCGCGTGCTTCAACGGTAAGGTCGCGCTGGGTCTCGCCGATTGATACCGTGGGACCCTCGACGCAATGTCTGACAATTTTAGACAATGATATCCTCTTTGCCGCCGCGACCGGAGATGATAATCTGGCCTTCCTCTTCGAGACGGCGGACCGCTTCCACTATGCGACCCTGGGCTGCCTCGACATCCGACAAACGGGTCGGCCCCATGAACTCCATCTCTTCCTTGATCATGATGGCCACACGCTCGGACACGTTGGAGTATATCTTGGCCTTGACCTCTTCGCTCGCTGCCTTGAGCGCGATTGACAGATCCTTGGTCTCCACTTCCTTGAGCACGCGCTGAATCGACCGGTCATCCAGTAGGATAAGATCGTCAAACACGAACATCATGTTCTTGACTTCGGCGGCCAGATCCGGGTCCTCGGCTTCGAGCGACTGGAGAATATTCTTTTCGGCGGTAGTATCAATCAGGTTCAGAATCTCGGCAATTGCTTTGGCGCCGCCGGACACCGAGAGGTCGCGCCCCGAGGCAGAACCGAAATGGGATTCCAGCGTGCCTTCAATCTCCTTGAGAATCTCGGGCGAAATCTTTTCCATCGTGGCAATCCGGAGCGCAACTTCGGCCTGCAACTCTGGCGTCAATTCAGACAATACCGATGCCGCTTGTTGCGGGCTCAACTGCGTCATGACAAGCGAGGTGGTCTGCGGGTGCTCGGTCGGAAAAAACCCGGAAAGCTGCTGGGGATCAATATCCTTAAGAAGCGAGAATCCCCGCGACTTGAACGAAGACTCGAGTCGATGCAAAATCTCCCGAGCTTTACTTGATCCGACCGCCTTCTCCAGAATCTGAGACGCGAAATCCACGCCGCCCTGCGATATATACTGCCGTGCCAGGAATATCTGATGGCACTCTTCGATGACCTTATCTTCGATTTCAGGCGGGACATCTCGAAGGTTGGCAATTTCAATCGTGATCTTTTCCAGTTCGGCCTCGTTCATCCCCTTAAGCACGAGAGCCGAGACCTCGGGGCCGAATGCGACTAAGGCGACGGCTGCCTTTTGCTGTGGTGTCATCTGCTCATAATCCATAGCACACCTACTCGATCATGAGGGTCTTGATGACCTTGGCAACTTCGTCAGGTCGTTCTTTGGCCGTCTGCTGCATGTGGTCGACCAGTTTTGGTTTCCGCTTTTCCGCCACTATCGGGGCAATTTCCTCCTCAGGTTCAGACGCCACGGTCTGTCGAGTAGGCCGAGATTGCACCGGAGGGATTATCTTTCCCAGAGCCGTAAACAGCTT
>DATKJY010000163.1:0-4574 GCA_035543175.1 Candidatus Acidiferrum sp. | reverse complement strand
CGAAGGGATCAAGGTGGTGGGAGAGTCGCTCGAAAGCGTAAGAGTGAGCGATTTCAAACTGACGTCGAATCTCGGGATGGAATTGCTACCGAAGTTCTTTATGGACGCAGTGGGGCCTTTGATCTGGATGCGGCCCAGGATTGACCCGGAGATTTGCATATCGTGCGGGGTGTGTGCCCAGTCGTGTCCGGTGCATGCGCTGACGCAGCCGGTAAAGGACACGGTTCCGTTGTTTAACAAGGACTTATGTATCAACTGCTGGTGTTGCCACGAGATTTGCCCGGTTAAGGCGGTGGAGATCGACAAATCCTGGTTAGCTCAGAAGGTGCTGCATTGAGCCGACGCAAAATATGCGAAGGCTAAGATATTGCTTGACAAGTCAGTAGCGGTTGTATAGATTTTGAGCAGCAGAATATGCGCTTTATAGAGAGGCAAAGATTTCCTGCCGATTCGCGGTCGGCGGTCAGATTTTAGTGTGAGGAGGCAAACCGTATGAGATGTAAAAAGTTAACGATGTTTCTGATGCTGTTGACTTTCGCACTTGCCTGCCTTATTTCCGCTTCAGTTTACTCTGGAGAGCATCCGTGGGATGCGGACAAGGGGAATGGTGGTGGCGGTTCCAGTGGATTACCTGGGCCGACCGACCCGACCCAGCCGGATCCAGGAGCGGGTGTAGTAGCCAGCGCATGGCATCCGCAGCCGGGACAGGGTGCGGACATGCGCTCGGTCCTGATTTTCCGGGTGTCTTACTATGTAACCAGGTTATTCATGCCGGGCACCACGGTGACAACTTCTCCTAAGCAGATGAATCTGAAGAGGGATGCGGCGCGATAGCATGCAGAAGTACAGAGGGGCAAATGATAGTGTGACGGGTTAGGATGAATGTAGCCAAATTATAACTATATGGCACTTTCCTCACAAAAGTACGCCTTTGATAACCGCCTGTTGGCCGTAGAGGAGTTGCTGCGGCAACGCCAGTACGGCGCCGCGCAAAAAGAGCTCGGACTGATCAACGACGCCGAGTTTGAGAATTCCGAGCATGAGTCTGGCTTGTTGCTGGCGTTGCGGTCCGAAGCTCACGGATGGGCCGGGCAGTATGCCAAAGCCATCGATTGCGGTCTTCGTGCGGCCAAGATTCTCGCCGATTTTCCCCTCAATCAACGATATGGACGAATCCAGTTAGTGCTCTCCAAGGCGTATTCCGCTTTGGGTGACCTTCGGAACGCCGAGATTCGGGCGCGCGATGCGCTGGCGGCCTTTCGCCGTGGCTCCGACAGTATCGGCCAGGTGGATTCGTTGAACGAGTTAGCTCGCGTTGCCTTCATTCGATGCGATTATAAGTCGGCATCGACGTTCCTGGAAGACGCCTTGGGTATGGCGGGGGACAACCAGCGGAAGAGTTCGCAGCTCACCGGCAACCTGGCGCGTGTGCGTTTGTTGCTGGGTCAGTGGCCGCAGGCGGAAAGTGATTTCCAGACGGTATTGCAGTATGACGAGGGGCACCATGAGGATCTGTCCATGGCGCTCAACCTTCTGTCGCTCGGCTATCTGAACCTTCGCCGTCGGGAATTCGTGCTGGCGGCGCGCGAGTATGGTCGCGCTCTGGCGATTATCGAGAAGCTCGACCTCAAGCGCGAGAAGATCATCTACCTCGAATATGCCGGTGAACTGGCGCTGGAAAAAGGGGACAACTTCAAAGCCAAAGCGCTGTTGAGCGAAGCATATCAGCAGGGCAGACTGCTGGCGCCTGAATCCTCGCTGGTTTCACAGGCGAGTCGCCGCCTGGCGGAAGTGGACCTGGCGCTGGACAATGTCGATGAAGCGATGAAGTATGGTCAGAAGGCGCTGGAGTTGGCTCGTCAACTCGGAGAAAAGTCGGAAGTTGGGCTGGCCATGCGCGTCATCGCCCGGGTCTTTGCGGCTCGTTCGGAGAACGATGATGCTTTCGAGTATATGCGTCAGGCGATTGACACGCTTCGAGAGGTCGGTGACCCCTATGATCTGGCGAGAACTCTGGTGATATCGGCAGAGATGTCGATGATCGCGGGCCTGGAGACGCCGGACAGGGTGCGGTCGCTGCTTGACGAGGCCGGGCGTACCTTTAAGAAGCTTCGACTGGAGTACTGGATAGCCGAGACGGATTATCGTTTCGGTATGTTTGCGTGTCAGCAGGGCGATCTGGCGCTCGGGTTCAGGAAGCTTAGCCGCGCCGAGAAATTATATGCGGCGCTGGATGACAAGGGAAAGGTGAAGGCGGTCAATCAGTTTTTGCATTCGTTGACCGACCAGGCAGTGGCGTTGTCTATCTCATCGGAGAACGAATTTAAGTTGTTCGGGAATCTGGTTTCGCAGACAGAGATTAAGGAAATTACCTCGGGCAAGATAGAAGAGATTCTCGACATGCTGATGGGGAAGACGAATGCGGCGCGGGCGCTGCTGTTCGCTCCGGATTTCGAGACGCATCCGATAATCGCATCGTTCGAGATGTCGGGGCATCAGATGGAGCGGTTTGCGGCAAGTTTCGGGAGGCTGCTCGGCGAAGAGATAGCGACCAATCGTCCGACCTTGCTCCTCGATTGCCGTCGCGATCCGTACATCAACGAACTTCACGCCGACCGTCCGGAGATGGTGGCGAGCGTGATCGTAGTTCCGTTCCAGTCAAGCGGCGGCAGCACCGGGTATGTGTATTTGGACAAATTGTCGGTGGACAATACGCTTAATCCGTTCAACCAGGCGGAGCTGAATTTTGCGGTTGGATTTTCAGACATTCTTTCCCTGAAGCTGGCCGAACTGCAGAAGATGAAATTGCTGGAAGACAACCGTCGGTTGAAAGCGCAACTGCAGGAGCAGGCGGCATTTCCGAACATCATCACGCGGAATCATCAATTGCTTCAGATGCTGGCGCAGGTGCGGCAGATTGTCGATTCGCCGATTTCGATATCAATCGAAGGGGAGACTGGCAGTGGCAAGGATTTGGTAGCGCGGGCGATTCACTATAACTCGGTGCGTCGTAACAAGCGGTTCATTTCGGTCAATTGTGCGGCGCTGCCGGAGACACTTTTGGAATCCGAGTTGTTCGGCTACAAGCGGGGCGCTTTCACGGGCGCGGATAGGGATAAGACGGGGTTGTTTGAGGAAGCCGACGGCGGCACGTTTTTCCTCGACGAAGTGGCCGACATGCCGCTGAGCATCCAGGCGAAAGTACTTCGCGTTCTGGAAGAAAAAGAGATCGTGCGGCTGGGTGAGACGGTAACGCGCAAGGTCGACGTGCGAATTATCTCAGCGACCAACAAGGATCTGAAGCAGCAGATGGCGACCGGGCTGTTCCGTCAGGACCTGTACTACCGGTTGTCGGCGCTGACGTTCCGTCTGCCGCCGTTGCGGGAGCGCAAAGAAGATATTCCGCTTTTGGTCGAGCACTTCCTGCAGGATTCCAACAAGAGCGTGACGCCCGAGGTGTTGCATCGGTTGATAGCGTACGATTGGCCGGGGAATATTCGCGAACTCGAAAATGAGATGCGGAAGTTGGTGTTGCTGGCCGGGGACAGCGCGCAGATCGGCGCGGAGATTCTGTCGGGCAAGCTGCTGGTAGGTGAGGTATCCGGGACGGTGTCAGCCGTGGCAGCTCCTGCGGATGATATCACGTTCGATTCGCGGTATTCGCTGTATGATTATCTGGCGTCGTGGGAGCGCAAGTTCATCATCAAGGCGTTGAAGGACCAGCGCGGTATCAAGAAACATGCGGCGGCGGCGCTCAATATTCCGGAGTCGACGCTTCGGTTGAAGATCAAGCAGTATGACATCGACCTCGATCGACTGGACTTGCTCAACTAACAGATGTTGCCGTCTTGAACGACGCGCCTTCGACAAGGCGCTTTTTTTATGACTGATTCTTCCGCCTTCATCTACTACCGGCATTATGCGGCAGATCCATATTTCAACATGGCGTTTGATGAATGGATGCTGCGACAAGCAATGCATAGGCCCGAGGCAGTGTACCTTCGACTCTACTCGTGGATGCCGGGTGCGATCACGTTCGGGTACAACCAGCGGTTCGAACGGGCGATTGATGCGAGTAAACTGGGTGATACTCCCGTCATCCGCAGGGTGACCGGCGGGCGAGCGATTTATCATGATCCATCGGAGATTACCTACGCAATAGCTTCGAACGCGGATTCAAAGGCAGTTCAGGCATTGTCCGGCTCGACCAGCGAGGTGTCGGCGCGAATCGCCGAAGCGCTGGCGTTGTTTCTGTCGCGGTTGAGGATCGATGCCGAATATGTGCGTCAATCATCCGCGCAGAACAGCCGACCGGATTTTTTTCATGCAGCGCCATGCTTCGCATCGCTGGCGCGGTATGAACTAGTGGCGGGAGAGCGGAAGGTTGTGGCGTCGGCGCAGAAACGGCTGGGGAACGCTTTTCTACAACACGGCGCCATCAAGTTGAACGGTGTCGTATCACACGGGGCCCTTCCGAATGCTTCGACGGACGTGATACAATTCATGCAACCGCTTGACCGACCGACGTTTGATAGTTTGAGCGGACGATTCGTGGAAGCCTTCGGAGTCCATTT
>DATKJY010000162.1:0-4440 GCA_035543175.1 Candidatus Acidiferrum sp. | reverse complement strand
GAGCTCGGCGACCTCGGGGCCAAGGATAAACTTATTATGCGCCAGGACAGCCAGGACGGCCTTGTCCATTTCCGGTTTCAGATAGGCATATTGTCGGGTCAAATCCAATAGGGGTACGCCCATGATAGTACTTCACTCCTTCCACCCCTGATTATCCAGCAGTTGCTCCGGCGGTACTTCGCGGAACGGTTTGGCAGGAACGCCGGCTACAACCATTTTCGCCGGGGTGTCTTTGGTTACCAGTGCCCCGGCCGCTACCAGCGAATCGGCGTTGATAGTGATACCCGGCAGGATGGTGGCATTTACGCCGATGCGAGCGCCACGGCGCACGATGGCGCCTTTGAAATGCTTGAACCGTTCCTCGGTACGCCCTATGTAATTGTCGTTCGAGGTCGCCACGCAGGGAGCCACAAACACGCGATCTTCAATTTCCGAATAGGCCGTTATGTACACATTCGTTTCCAGCTTCACATAACGCCCGATAGTACAGAAATTCTCGATCGCGACGCCGCGGCCGACAATCGTGAAATCACCGATCGTCACGTTTTCGCGGATGGTCGACAAGTCGGCCACGAGCACTTTCTGACCGATTGAACAGCCGCGATAGATCACGACGTGTGTGCCGATGATGCAGTTGCTGCCGATCTCGACTGGCGGCACCTGCTTATCCGAGGTTACGGCCGTATTGGCGGCTCGCATCGGTAACTTGCCGATGACGCAACCGTCATCGATTCTGGCGTTGTCGCCGATCGTGCTGCCATCGTGAATAACGACATGATGGCCGATGACGCAGCCGGCGCCGATTCGAACATCTTCGCCAATACAGCAAAACTCGCCGTGTGTGGTACCGGCGCCGATACGGACGGTTCGTGATATGACAGAAGAAGACATGATAATACCTCGCGAGCATCAGATTGACGGGGTCGTTAGTGCAGGCGCCGCTTTACCCCCGGAATCCAGCCGAAAAATGTGGACAGGACATATGTGGCGCGGCGAAAATCTTCGGGACTACGCTGGTTAAGCCGCTCGAGATGTTCGAACAAAGCCGCCAGCAATATTGCGATCAAGAGCGATATGCCAAAAGCGCCCAGAACGATCAGGGTGCGTTGCGGCCGGCTTTTGATCTCGGGCACGCTCGCGCGATCGAGCACGGACAGCACCGGCGTATCCTGCTTCTCCTGAAGCTTGGCCTGCTCCAGTTGCTCGAGCAGCATATTGTAGAGTGATTCGTTGACTCGCACTCGGCTGTACAACAATTCATAGCGGCCGCGCAGTTCCGGGATGGACGCCACCGGTAGAGAGAAATACGAGGTATCCACGCCGCCTTTCTCGAGTCTGTCGAGTTGCTGCTGGATAATCTCGTGCCGACGCTTCAGTTCCGTCAGTTCCGGGTTGTCCTTGCCCAGCGACATTTCGTTCAATTTGAGTTCCAGATCCACCTGAGCAAGGGAGACTTTCAAGGCGCTCGCCTGCTCGATGGCCAGCTTAGTCTGCTCGTCGAAATCGACCGTGCGATTGGTCTCCTGAAAGTGCGCCAGCGCCGCGCGTGACGAATCCAGTTCCCCCTTGACCTGAGTCAGCCGCTGCTCGATGAACTCCCGGTTGCGTGTGGAACGTGAGGTAATGATCTCCTGATTCACCGACTCAATCTCATCGACGAAGGCGTTGGCCATATCCGCAGCCGTCTGCGCTTCGCGGTCCTCGACACTGACACTGAGCAGCCCCTCCTCGGTGACGCGGAAGCGCGCGTGCTTCATGAGCGCGTCATAGGTCTCGAAATTGCTCCCGGCGTGGTAGCGGTTTTTGAGATCGAATTTGGCAATGACTCGGTCGCATACGGCGTGGCTTCGCAGCATGCGAGCGTACACGTCGGAGGCCGTCACCATGACCGGTAGGTTCAAACCTCCGGTGACCGAAACCACTTCATTTAACTTGGCCATCTGGTCGAGCGCCAGGGCCGCCGAGACGTCTTTCGGGGGCAGCAGGAGCGCTTCGGCGCGATACCATTTCGGCAGAACGAAAGAGACGATGGCGGCGAGGAGCGTGATAATAACAACAAACAGGATGATGAAGCGCCGCTGCTTGGCGAGCAGTTCCAAAAAGAGCCAGACACTCCCGGATTCCGAAGGGCTCATTTTGGCACCTCCAGTGGAGTGACAGTAATTTCATCGCCATCGGCGGCGGCGACATCGGGAGTAGTATGCACTGTGATGCGCGAGAGCCGATCAAAGAATGCGATATCCTTACGATTGGCGTCGATCGCGAAACCACCGGCTGATTCGATATAAAAGAGCGCTGATTTGCCGGGTTCGAACGGATACAGGCCGGGATTGCGAACCATGCCGCTCACTTTGACATATCCGAGTCTGGCCGGTACGACCACAGAATCGGTCGGCATGAGCCGCGTTTTCGAAAAGTCCGTCGAACCATCGGCAGGTCGCGCGATGGCGTAACGGGCCTCGATTTTCCTTCCGGTCTCGTCCGCTTCGGCTTGACGGAACACTGTTATTCGCGAATTGTTGGAGCGGGCGTTTGTCCCTCCCGCCGTCGCGATGAGATCACCAAGCGTCATGCTGTCGCGGAAAATGTACCTCCCGGGGTGAACTACTTCACCGATCACTGTAAGCGTTGGGCTGGTGATATTCGGAAGTGGCGGCACTACGATGATATCGCCCGGATGCAGGCGGGCGTTCATGGACAGAGTGCGAGTCGAATCTCCAAGCACGTGAATAGCCGAAGGATCGGCGTTAGTAGTCAGTCCACCAGCAAGCTGCAAGAGAAGCGCAAGACTGTCCGTGGGCAACAGCTCAATTTCGCGAGCGCGATTGACCTCGCCAACTACCTGGACTAAGTCACGCGATCTATTGGGGACAAAGATGTGATAGCCCGCGTACATGCGAAGGTCACCGTTGAGATCGCCGACGTTCAGTACGCGGTCCAGATCGATTTCCCTGGTCGTATCGGCCGCGGTAAAGCGCACGCGGCGCGACGAGCCATCCGGGCGGATTCCCCCGGCAGCGGTAATCAACTCGGACACTCGTTGAGACGTATACGCCTGATAATAGCCGGGGGTAGTGACGGCACCGGTTACTGCAACCGTGACCCGATAGGGCGGGCCGACCGAAATGTCGATCTGGCGCGCGTTATACTGCGTCTGGAGAGGTTCCAGCAGCAATTTGCGAGTCTGGCTCAACGTCTTCGAAGAGAGATCGAACGTTCCCAATGCTGCGTGTACGAGCTTGCCCTCCTGTCCAACGACGAGCTCGATCGGTGTCAGGTGAGTGCCTACAAATGTCACAATGATATGTTCACCGGGGCGGATTAGGTACAGGTCCGGGTTAATGGGCTGGGTGTATGATTGGTACAGGTACTCACGGGTGCTTGGTTCGGTGACGTCGGCTGCCCGGGGAGCCGACGCGAGTCCCGCGAAGACCAGATAACTCCATACCAGATATTGTGCTATAGGCCGAAATGATCTCATAGGTTGATTGCCGCTCATGATCGGCGAACAGACAGAATAGCCAGCGCGCCGCCCGTTGTCAACGGTTATTGGCACGACGAAAATGGCCCCGCCACGAGGCTCTACCGAGATCGCCGAGAAACGTCTTCTGTCTCAGCGACAATCGGGGCGACATCAAGTTTCCGCATGCTGTGATAGGCGACTGCAGCTTTGACAAATTCCCGGAACAGGGGGTGCGGCTTGAGCGGTCGCGATTTCAATTCTGGATGGAATTGAACGCCGACAAACCACGGATGGTCCGGCACCTCGACAATTTCAACCAGTTTGCCATCGGGGGAGAGGCCGGTGAGAGCCAGACCGTGACTGATCAGCATGTCCCGATAGGCGTTATTGAGTTCGTACCGGTGACGATGGCGCTCGGAAATTCGTGCGGTGCCGTACGCTTCGAGCGAGCGTGAACCGGGAGCGAGGTTGCAAGGGTACGCTCCGAGGCGCATCGTGCCGCCCAGTTCGGTCACTCCCTCCTGATCGGCCATGAGATGAATGACGGGATGCTTTAGGTCGCGGTAAAATTCGTAACTATGGGCGTCTTCGAGGCCGCAGATATTACGGGCATATTCAATCACGGCGCATTGCATCCCAAGACATATGCCGAAAAACGGGATATTTCGCTCGCGCACGTAGCGGATGGCTTCGATCTTGCCTTCCACGCCCCGTTCGCCGAACCCGCCCGGTATCAGAAGTCCGTCGATATCAAAGAGGAACTTGTCAGCTCCACTCTGCTTAATGTCTTCGGAGCTCACCCATATCAGTTTGACTTCAGCATCGCTGGCCACGCCGGCATGAACGAACGCCTCGATGATCGATTTGTAGGCGTCTTTCAGGTTTACGTATTTGCCGCAAATGCCAATCTTGATAATGCGGCCGGGGTGCTTGATTTTCTCTACCATCGATTCCCACTGGGAGAGATCCGGCTCCGG
>DATKJY010000161.1:0-6468 GCA_035543175.1 Candidatus Acidiferrum sp. | reverse complement strand
GTGCCGAGTATGTTGATTCTGTTTTGGGCATCGAAAGAAGTACTTCCGAAGTTGTCGGGGACTCTACGGTCGAACATGGGAATCTTGGTTCGCTCAGGGAGGCAGTCGTACTCGTGGAGGATGTTTTTACTGTGCGACGCGTAAGAAAGCTGGGTGGCCTTATTGTGGACAGTGTCGTTCAGGATCGCACGCTCGATCGCTACGGGTTTTTCCTGAAGCTCGGCAACGATGCCCAATCTTTCGTAGGGTGGAAGCTCTGGGGATTCAACGGCCTGGGGACAAATGAACCACCGCCCGTTCTTACGGTGAAGTTGCCAAACGGTCATGTTATACAAGGCGGACTTGGACTTTACTCGACGTATCCGGAGAGCGGCTACTTCAGTACCTTTGGCAGCCTGGCGTTTATAAGGCTGGACCAAGTAGATACCGTCGGCAAGGGTGTGAATGCAATTATGGAGGCCACACCGAAGGTCGGTAATCCGCTTGTCTTCTTTCATACCTATTGCATGGCTACGGATTCCGGTCTACAAACACGCAATATGACTAGGCTGGGGACAAATCATTTCTTGGACACGGTCAAGACTGCATCGACGATAAGCCGGACCTACAACCTTCTCTATATGCAATCGTATCTCGAAAGTGATCGCAGGTGGGTTTGGTCCTGGTGTATCCCCTATCATGTGCGATAGAGAACGTTTGAATAACGCGACAGCAAATCGGCGGAGTCCCGCGCAGGGATTCCGCCGATTTAGTTTTCGTAGCCTAAGAAGGCCCAACGAATGCAGCCTAGTGCTGGCTGTCTGAGATCTCCTTGAGCAATTCTCGCGCAATGACTATCCGCTGGACCTCGTTCGTTCCCTCAAAGATTTCGCACAACCTGACGTCCCGGTAGATCCGCTCGACATTGTATTCGTGCGTGTACCCATAACCACCCAATATCTGAATGGCGGCGTGGGCGATTTCGGTGCCCACCTCGGAAGCATACATCTTGGCGATAGCAGCATCCTTAGCGACCGGTAACCCGTTGTCCTTTTTCCAGGCTGCCTCGTAGGTCACCATGCGAGCGGCATGAAGCTTGGCTTGCATATCCGCCAGTTTGAACTGAATTGCCTGGAAGGACGCGAGCGTTTGGCCGAACTGTTTCCGGTCAAGCGCGTACTTGGCGGCAATCTCGAAAGCCCGCTGAGACATTCCCACTGATTGCGCTCCGACCGAGATGCGTCCGTGATTAAGGGTCTCCATTGCGATATTGAATCCCTTTCCGACTGCACCCAACTGGTTAGCTTTGGGAACGCGATAATCGGTGAATACGAGTTCTGCAGTCGGAGACGCCTTGTACCCCATCTTATCCTCGTTTTTGGATACGGCGAAGCCGGGACGGTCGGTCTCGACAATGAAGGCTACAATTCCTTTAGTTCGAAGTTCACGGTTGACTGTCGCAAAGACAATGATGTAATCGGCGATAGAACCGTGCGTGACCCAAAGCTTGGTGCCATTTAGAACATAGCCGTCGCCGTCTTCATCGGCTTTTAGCATGAGCGAGGCAGCATCGGACCCGGCTCCGGATTCCGAGAGGGAATAGGCAGCAAACTTCTCTCCTTTACAGACGGGAGGGAGGTATTTGAGTTTCTGTTCTTCTGTTCCGGCCTCAAGGATCGGCACGGCAAAAAGCGAGCCGTGAACGGCCGCCACCAGTGCGTGAGAGGCGCATCCCCGCGCCAATTCCTCGATGGCGATAACGTAGGCAAGGTTGTCGAGGCCGGCGCCGCCGTATTTCTCAGGAACTTTGACCCCCATCAGACCGAGGTCGGCCATCTCCCGGACAAGGTCAAAATCCAGTCTGGCGTTGTGATCGAATTCTGCCGCGCGGGGAATCAGCTTCTCATCGGCAAACTTGCGAGCGACGTCCCGCACGAACGTTTGTTCATCGGTAAGGTTGAAATCCATCTCTCTCCACCTTCTAGATTATATGCTTCCACGTTCATCGCCTCCCGAAAGGCAGTTCCAAGACCTCAATCCTCTTCGTAATGCCGTTTTATCCGGGTAACCACCTCAGGATCCGAAAGCGTCGTAGTATCGCCCAAAACTTTTCCGGTAGCAACATCTCTTAGGAGCCGGCGCATGATTTTGCCGGACCGGGTTTTGGGCAGGTCGGCGGCGAAAATAATCCGTTCCGGTTTGGCGAGCGAGCCGATCTTGCGCGCCACATGGTCCTTAAGTTGCATATTGAGGCGATCGTCACCCTTGAAAGTGCCGCCAAGAGTCACGAAGGCAACCAGACTCTCGCCTTTGAGCTCATGCGGAATGCCCACAACGGCGGCCTCCGCGACTGCATTATGTTCAACTAACGCCGACTCCACCTCCATAGTCGAAATCCGGTGTCCGGCAGTATTGATTACGTCATCGACACGGCCGAGTATCCAGAAATAACCGTCCTTATCTATCTTCGCACCGTCGCCGGGGAAGTAGATTCCGGGCCACTTGGACCAGTACGTATCAATAAACCGTTTGCGGTCTCCCCAAATGCCGCGAAGCATGCCGGGCCAGGGCTTGGTTATCGCCAGGTATCCTCCGCCTTCCTTGATTTCATTCCCGTTGTCATCGAGGATGGCGGCGCTGATTCCGGGGAATGGCTGAGTGGCCGAACCGGGTTTGGTAATGGTCAGGCCGGGGAGAGGCGTGATGAGAATATGGCCGGTTTCGGTCTGCCACCACGTATCGACAATCGGGCAGCGTCGGTGGCCAATTATGTCGTGATACCACATCCAAGCCTCGGGATTGATGGGTTCGCCTACCGATCCCAGCAGTCGGAGGGTACTCAAATCGTGCTTGTCCGGCCACTGGCGCCCCCACTTCATAAAGGCTCGGATAGCGGTTGGAGCAGTGTAGAAGACGGAGACGCCCTGTTCCTCAACGATCTGCCAAAATCTGTCCTGATCCGGCCAATCCGGGGCCCCTTCGTACATGACAATCGTAGCTCCGGCTGCCAACGGGCCGTATATGACATACGAATGGCCGGTGACCCAGCCGATATCAGCGGTACACCAGAAGACATCGTCATCTTTCAGGTCAAACACATACTTGGTAGTTGCGTGCACTCCGGTCATATAGCCGCCGCAGGTATGCACGATGCCCTTGGGCTTGCCGGTCGTTCCCGAGGTGTAAAGAATGAAGAGAGGATCCTCGCTGTCCATGTAGACGGGAGGGCAAAACAGTTCGGCCTCCTGCATATGGCGATGGTACCAGTGGTCGCGACCTTCCTTGACCCGAAGGAGAAAATCGCCCCGCTTTACAATCAGGCAGGCTTCTACTGACGGGCAATCCGCCAAGGCAACATCGGCGTCATGCTTGAGCGGAATGATCTGGCCGCGGCGGTAGCTGCCATCGGCGGTAATGAGCACCTTGGCCTGGGCATCGTTGATTCTGTCTCTCAACGCTTCAGGGGAAAAGCCTCCGAACACGACAGAATGAACAGCGCCGATTCGAGCGCAACCGAGAACGGATATAACAAGTTCGGGGATCATGGGAAGGTATATAGCGACCCGATCACCCTTTTTGACCCCAAGCTTCTTAAGAACGTTGGCGAATTTGTTTACCTGGCGCCAGAGCTCAAAATAGGTTAGAACCCGTTTGTCGCCCGGCTCACCTTCCCAGATGATGGCTGCTTTGTTCCGATGGCAATTGCGACCTTCTTCGACATGTTGGTCGAGGCATGACTCGGTGACGTTCAATTTGCCGCCGACAAACCACTTGGCGTCAGGGGCCTTCCATTCCAGCGCCTTGGTCCACTTCTTCTTCCAGACGAGTTCGCCGGCCATCGATTCCCAGAATTTGACCGGATTAGCTTTAGCGGCTTTGTAAATCGCCGATTTGGATGCGTTGGCGTCCCGGGCAAAGGCCGGTGAAGGCTTGAATTTGCGGTTCTCCGTCAGCAACGTGGCAATAGTGTCACGGGCAGCGCTGGATCGTTTGGCCGATGCTTTGGGCATAGTCTTCTCCTTGGGAATGAGTCTCAGGGCCAATATGGTATATTTCACCCTTTATTGTCAAGCTTATGCCGGGCGAGGGCAACTCGTTCCAATTGAACCAAATGAAGCGCAAAAACTGCGGTGTCTTCGAAGGGAAGTGGTGTCGGTAGTAAACTTCTGGCACTTTTTGGTACCCCATATTCACATTAACGCAACCTGTATGCAACGCGTCCTCAATCGTCTACTCAAGCCATGAAGATATAACAACTTAGTATTTGGCCTGGTTCTTGCAGGGAGAGTGTCGGACAAATGAATAATCCTTGACTGAAGGACCAAATCAGGTATATTTGTATGGTTGCACGTATCGATAAGTTAGTGTCAGATTACTGCATCCTGGTCCTACCTGATCTAAAGGCTACAAGGCTTAGAGTATGGGTGCCTAAGGGGGGACATTCGTGTCCTGCGCCCTGCCTGTGAGGCCTCCCTGGGGCAGTATTCTTACGCTTGTTTGCCATGGTCTTTTGCGGAGGAAAGATGAAGCGGTCATGGTTCGTTCTTAATTGCGTTTTGCTCTCTTCTTTATTCTTACCATTTTCTCTCGTCCTTGCGGCGCCATCTCCGGGACAAGTTTCGGTGTCGAGTTCGGGCACTGCGGCTCAATCGTCTGACGCCGTCTGGTACCCGACCCTCGTGTTGCCGAAGGATTCAACGGTCACCTTCTGCACGAGTGACTCAATCTGCTATACGATCAAGGGGACCGACCCTGACGCCAATGAGACACTGGTGCTGTCGCTGATCTCCGGTCCGATTAGTTATCCGCCTAAGACCTTCACCTGTAATTTCACTACGCAGGTCTGTTTTAAACCGGATAGCGCCGGTGTGTATCGCTTCATCTGGCAACTCAAGGACAAGTATAATCAGATAGCAAAGGACACCGTCACTTACACGGTCATTCTCAATCACCGTCCGGTGATTGCGGACCAATCATTCATCGAAGAGCTCTGCTATGAACCGATGCAGCGGAGTCTTCCGATTGCCGCCTCTGATCCCGACAATGACAAGCTGAGGTTTGTGCTCCTGTCAGGTCCTGGGACGATCGACGCAAATACTGGCACGCTGACCTATTTGCCTGCCGGCTCGGGCACCACGACGTTTTCTGTGGCTGTCTATGATGCATGCAGCGGGGACACCGCGACTGTCACCGATTCAGTGAGGATCAACCAGCCGCCCCGTCTGGCGTGGCGGGATTCGTCTCTTTTTCTCTGCAACAAAGAAGAGCTATGCTTTGATCTGACCGGTGTCGACCCCGAGGGGACGGCGGTCGGGATAGCGATGATTGACGGCCCCGGCACGTTCTCCATGACCTCCGACCGGACTGGAAAGCTCTGCTTTACACCTACTGCGGACTCCGCAACTTATCAGTTCGTCTTCTGTTTGGAAGATGTGTGTCCGATTGGATCAGATCAGCCCAAGAGTATTCCCATCTGCATTCGCGATACGGTTCGCATCAAAGTACAATTAGACAAACCTCCGGTTATTGTTTGTCCGGAGGCCCAGCATTTCGCGACTTGTGATACCGGCACGTTCTGTTTCCCGATCTCCGCGACCGATCCTGAAGGCGGCCCGGTTACATTGAGTGTCATAACCGGCAACGCCACAATCGACAATGGCAAGGTTTGCTTTGAAGGAAGCCAGTCGACTCAATTTACCATCGGGGTTGAGGCCAAGGATGAATGCGGCCGCACCGACACGTGTAACATTCTGGTCACGACAACCGGTAATCTGCCGCCGGTCGTTACCGCCGCTGATGACTTTTCGATGACCGTCTGCCGGTCTGAAAAAGTCTGCTTCCGCGTACGCGTCTCGGATCCTGAGAACGATGTCGTCAGGATCACGAGCAATATCGGCTCCTTCGATTCCAATATCGGTTCCGTCTGTTTCAACGCCGACACGACTGGGATTTACCGCGTAATTACGACGGCGGTTGATTCCTGCGGCCTCACCGGCAGCGATACGACCAATGTAACGGTGACCGTCAATAAGGCGCCGGTTGTGCAGATTGAAAAGCATTACGACACGCTGAATTGTTTTTCAGGCCAGGTGTGCTATAAGGTGAATGTCACCGATGACAATTTGAAGTCGGTCGCCACCAATTTCGGAATCTACACCCGAGATTCCGGGCATGTTTGCTTCACTCCGGATACGTCGGGCACCTATACGATTGTCATTAGCGCTATCGACAATTGCGACGTGGCTGCTTCCGACACCTTACGCGTAAAGGTCGGGCTGAATCGCCCGCCGGTTATCAGCGGGTTCCGCGATACATCGCTTTATCTCTGCAGCCCGCGCAATGTGTGTTTGCCGATCAGCATCAGCGACGCCGAAAATAATATCGACACGGTTATCGTGAGCCGTGGCAAGTATGCTAACGGCTCGGTTTGCTTCGTGCCCTATGACAGCGGCACCTATTCTGTTGTGGTCACAGCCATAGACAAGTGCG
>DATKJY010000160.1:0-9383 GCA_035543175.1 Candidatus Acidiferrum sp. | reverse complement strand
GCTTGCGCTTTCTGGGGCCCTCACTCTTCGACAATAACTGGTCGTTTTCCCACTGGCGGTTTCTGCCATTCTGGTACGGGCCGGCGTGGATTCTGCTGCTGGCGGCAGCGGCGCACATCACCCACCGATTTCCCAACTGGGAAAGCAGCCTTCTTTCCAAGCGTTGGTTTATTGGCGGGTCGATTGCCGCACTGGCAGCGTTACTTCTGATTTTTCGATTCGATTCGTTCCTGTACGGCTCAGGCGACTTGAGAATTGCGCAGATTGCGCAGGCAGATCGGATTATCTTCCGCTGGTACGAGCTCGGAGCGGTTGCAATCACGACCCTATTTTTCAAGCTGTATCAAACCGTTGGTTTGGCTGCTAACGACGCCGGAGTTGCAGCCTGGCGAACACTTTCGTACGCCGGAGCAGCTCTCACTATCGCTGCAGCCTTTCACCTGGCTAAGGAACTGGGTGATACTGCCTCCAAGCGTGTGATGCTGTTCATTTTCTGCTTCTTCGGAGGGCAGCTGTTGGTTCTGTTCGGCTACACGGGCATTGAGCCGCTGGTCGTCGCTGTCGTCACCTGGTTCGGGTTGTACACGGTCAGATTCAGTTCCTATCACAAGCTGATGGACCTCGGTGTCCTTTGGGTAATCATGCTGGCAGGAATTCTCCTGCATGCTTCGCTCACTTTTCTGCTTCCGGCGGCGGTATTCCTGACGCTTGCTGGAAGAAAAGCACCGTCGACATGGCGATCTCCGGCCTTCGCAGGCGGACTAATGACAATCATCGTTTTGTTGATTGCAGTCTACGTCTATGGAGGGCGGTCGCTCGAGTTTTCCGGTTCGATTCTTTTCCCGACCGGCAAGAGTCCCAATACCGATTATGGCTTGTTCTCCGCTCGGCACATCGGTGACATACTCCAACTGATATTCATGATATCCCCGCTTGTGATCGTTGCGGCAGTTGCTGCCTTTGTCATTTCTCAGGATTCACGGATGTCGAACGCCAGAACCGCTGCGTGGTTGATGTTTATCAGCGGCCTGGCCGTGGCGTTCATATTCGACCCTCCCGACAGCATCGTGCTCGACCTTCCCCGACTGGCCGCCTACCTGTCCCCTGCTGCTCTCGTGGTGGCTCTTTATCTGGCGCCTGTGTCGCTCACGGACAGAGGCCGCCGATGGCTCGCTACGGGCGTAACGGCGCTGTCATTAGTCGTTCCGGTAGCTTATTTGCCGAACTACATTTGGATTCGTCAGTCCGAGCAATATGTGAGCGACTATTTGGACCGCCACGATATCTTCTACCGCACCGCCTGCACCTCGTATCGCGATTCGTACTTCTACCGTAAGGAGATCGACGATGCGAATCAATGGGAATGGAAGCTGCCGGTAAAATCCCCGGATGTTCTCAATTTTCGCGGCACGATAGCCTTATCGGTAACCGGCGACAATCCGGAGGCTCTCAATGTCCTGCATCGTATTATAGCTAAGAACCCGTATTGGACAGAACCGAGGGCCACGATTGCCAGGATACTTCTGAACAGGGGACAATACGTCCTTGCCAAGCCTGAGATCGACACCTGTCTGCTGCTCGAACCGTACGTGAAAACACATCATGTTCTCTTATATCAGTATTACCGCTATCTGCAGGACTATCCGCATGCACTGGCAGCCGTTCGGCGGGCGATGTATCTTTTCCCCAAGGATCGAGAAATCGTGACCGACAACATGATTGTCAATTACCGCGCTGGAGAGATGACGGTTGCGGAGGCCGCGGCCGACAGCCTGCTGTCGGTAGATGCAAATCTCCCGTTTCCAAACCTCATCAAAGGTCTGATACTCGACCGTCAGGGGAAAACCGGGGACGCGATCCGTTACTATGAGTCGTTCGTGACTCTTGCCCCCAAAGAGCCGGAGGCAGCCACTGTTAAGAGTCGTCTGGAAAAACTGAAGAATCCGTCGTCCGGCCGATGAGAATACTCTACTGACGCACGCGAAGCCGCGCAAAACCGTCCATCGCGGCTACTTTATAAGCGTCGGTAAGGGTCGGATAGTTGAAGACAGTGTTTACAAAGTAATCGATCGTGCCACCGTGGGTCATCACGGCCTGCCCGATATGAACGAGTTCGCTGGCGCGATCGCCGATAATATGAACACCCAGAATGCGTTTGGATTTCGGATCGAATATCAGCTTCAACATGCCATCGTGGTCATTGATGATCTGTCCCCTCGCTAATTCAAAATACCGCGCGATGCCAATCTCGTATTCCTGCCCGGCGGCCGTCAATGACTCCTCTGTCTCCCCAACGATAGAGACTTCCGGAATAGTATAAATGCCGAATGGGAGCAGAGTATTTAAACAGCTAACGTCGTCTTTCTTAAACGCGTGGATCGCCGCCAATCGCCCCTGGTCCATCGAAACGGACGCTAAAGACGGAAACCCGATAACATCACCAACGGCATAGATGCTCGGCACGGCTGTGCGATACCTCTCATCCACTTTAATCAATCCTCGTTCGTCGGTCTTTATGCCCAAGGCATCCAGTCCCAGCTCATCCGTGTTACCGCACCGGCCGGCGGCATACAGGAGCCGATCGGAGACAATGCGTCGCTTGGTCGCCGTCACTGTGACTACCTGATTGTTCTCGACGCCGATCTGCTCGGCCGATTCGCCTAATACTAGCGTAATACCGTACTTGCGCATGAGGTACGCCAGAGCATCGGCGATCTCATGATCCAGAAACGAGAGAAGTTTCCGTCGAGGATCGACAATAATCACTTTCACTCCCAGGTGGGAGAAGATGGAGGCGTACTCGCAACCGATCACGCCTCCGCCGGCAATAGTGAGAGTGCGCGGCAGCACGTCCAGATCGATGATCGTCTCAGCATCGTAGATATACTTGTGATCGAACGGGATATGGTCGGGGTGGTATGAGCGCGTGCCGGTGGCGATGATGATGACTTCCGCGTTAATTGAGCGAGTTTGACCGGATGGATCCGTTACGACGACCGTATGTGCCCCGGTAATTCGCGCTGATCCGTGGATGACCTCGATTCGATTTTGCATCATATTCTGCTGAATCACATCGAGTTCTTCCTGAATCACCTGATCCTTGCGGTGCATCAGGTCGCGGATCGAAAGGTCCGTCCGAATACCACCGACCAAACCATAGGCCGTACGCTGCCGGAGGCCCGCGATATAGACAGCAGTTTCCCGAAGCGTCTTAGAGGGTATCGTCCCGGTGTGCAGGCATACTCCCCCCTGAACGGAATGTCGCTCTATAATTGCCGTCGAGCGACGCATCCGCGAAGCCTCCATCGCCGCCTTTTCGCCGGCTGGTCCTGAGCCTATAACGATCAGATCGTATGTACTGTCTTTCAGATCATTCATGGGTTCTTCTGCGGCAGACCTCTCCTGTAACAGACCTCAGGGGTCAATTCGTTCCCCGACAACCGCATTGTCGGCGGGAACCTCATGGGGATCTCTGAGATTATCCAAGCGCTTATGGAGACCGGCAGTCTCCGCTTTGGCCTTTTCAAAGCTCACTGAGATCGATCGGAGAGAGCCTTCAATCCGTTCATGGTATCGCACCAGGCGAGCAAGCGCCTCGGCCAACTCCGAAAGGCCAATCGCCAGACGTCGGCTTTCCTCCTGTGTTCCGGAGTGCAGAAGCCCGGTCGCAGCGTAGATGGCCGCTAGTGACGCCAGGAATGCATACAGATGGCCGGGCGAGCTGGGAATTACTTTCTTCGAGAGGGCGTAGTCGAATCCGCTTCGATCATCCTGAGAGACCAGCTGATAGTAGACCGCCTCTGCCGGAATGTACATGACGGCGAAATCAGTCGTATTCTCACCCGGGCGTATGTATCGCGTGGCAATGGCCTCGATATGTTTCTTCAGCGTTGTTGAAAATTCACGCTGAGCCAAAGGGTCATCGGGTGACGCCACGACCCGTTCGAAAGCCTCTAACGGGAATTTGGCATCGATCGGCAATACCCGGTCCCCGAGCCTCACGATCGCGTCCACGCGCTGCCCATCGGACATCTGATACTGCGTCGCAAACATTGCTTGCGGGAGTATCTGGCCTAAGAGATTCTCGAGAAGCAGTTCACCCAGGGCTCCCCGCAACTTCGGTGGTTTCAATAGCTCGGAAAGAGACTGGATATTCTTCCCGATCTGTTCGATATTATTTGTTTGAGTGGTAAGTTGACCGAGGCGATTTTCGATCTCGTTGATCAACGACAATCGTCTGTCCAGCGCTCCGGCGCCCTCGGCCAGTCGCTCGTTGACGATCTGATTGGCGCTGTCGATGGCCTGTCGAAGCGCCAGAAACGACTCTGCCTGTTTACCGATGAGTTCCGAGCGAAGGAGTTGGACGGCAGCCTCGAATGCGGTTTTGGATTCCGTTTGGTCCACTCTCCGAATTCGGACCAAAAGGTACACGACCAAAAGAATATTCACTGCGGCCAGAAGTACCAGCCCCAGTACGATCCATGTCACCGGCTTGACCTCTCCTCGCTACATCGGCAGCAGCTTGTAATCGTCGTCCTTCGGAACGACCTTCTCCAAAAGGATTCTCTTGAACCGAATGCTCACCGTGTGATCGGTTGCGTTGAAATATTTTTCCGAGGGCGTCACGCCCCAGATGTATTTCGCCACCAGTTCGTTGGTCCCGTAATCGTAAAGACCGGCTTCGTTCGTGTCAAATCGGACGCCATAGCGATAGCCGTCGAATTGTTGCAGGTTGCCGTACTGCTCCTTAAACAGATAGGAAGCCTGTCCTTTAAGGCGCGGATCGCTGCCGAAAAGCAGATTCCCTTCGACCGGCGTCTCCGCGTTACCTTCGAATTTGAACGACAGCCACTCCTTGTCCTGAACGATCGTGATTTTGGAGACCTTGAGAATCGTCTTGCCGGATTCACTCACCCCGGGCTCGGCCGATGCCGTCATGGGCATGCTTCGCGTAATGAACCCATCAAGGTCGCTCAACAGTGCTGTCCAATCCGCCACGCCGACTGCTTGCGCAAATGCGCGCTTAAGTTGAATGTGGTTCATCGTGTCAAGAACTGCCGGATCGGCCGACAGATCGCGATAGAGTTGATAGAACTTCTCCTGCCCCATTCGTTGGAGCAGGTAGGAGACGAATACACCTGCCACCGGATAGGCGATGTCGGTCATGGCGCCTGATTGGAATCCGGGCGCCGTCAGTATTGAATCCACATCGACTACCTTCTCTTTGATCAGGAAGCTCCCCAAATCCATCAGCGCGGACGCCCGTTTGCCCCAGCGTCCGCCATATCTGACCGCGAGTCCTTCCCGAAGCAACGGCAACGTCGACAACGGCAACTGCTTGAGTTTGAGATTCACCAGCAGATGTGCCAACTCATGGGCATGGGGAAACTCCGACGAAATAATATCGTTTGAAGCCTCGTCGAATTCCCCTTTGGTGGATGTACCGGTGATGTCAAGAACCGAGGAATCGGTCGGACAATAGAAGTACTCGATCTTCTTGGCCGCCAGAAGACTCAGATCCTCATTGGTCAGGCCGAGCGAATCCGACAGGCGCTCGACTGAGCGATCGGCTTCCTCCGTCAGACAACTGTTGATATACTCACGACGATCGGGGTGTACATGAATACGGAAATATTTCGTCTCCTGAACCGGCCAGGTTCTCGCAAAGTAATCCTGCGGATAGATGAGCCAGAAGGTGTTCCCTACGCGCTGAACGTAATAGCTATGCTGAACGAGCCGTCCCTTGACCAAATTGCTGAAATCCAGCCTGAAATAATCTTTGGGTTCCAAGTTTTGAGCCTGTTTGACCGGCGGTTTAAGATAGTTGCGCATCAGGTCGAGATTGCGGACAATCGGCGATGTACAGTCAACTCGGAGCGGGATATTCTCGTACTCGATTCCGAATCTGGCCGAGCGATCCTGGGCCGCCTGACTCCACATATATCCTGCCGACTCAAAGTTCCCCGAAGCCAGGAGATCAAAATAGTCGGTCAATGTCTGGATTCCGTTCTCATCGTACGCCTGTGCCCGGGCCGAAATGTGCCACGCCAGTAGCACCGGGCCGACTGCCAGCAGCAGTCGTAACCATCGGGGTCGCTGCATTCTATATCTCCTCGTTGGGCAAATACGTCATTAGAATTACCAATATACTCATTTTACCCATTCTGTCCATCTCGGAATGAAAAAAGCCCCGAAAGCGGGGCTTTTTCCCGAACCATATGCAGTCATCAGAAGGTAAAGCCAACTGAAAACCGCTGTGTTGACTGGAGGCGGCCGAAATCTTGCCACGAATAATCGACTACAAGCTTCGTGTTGGTTGTGACGGACGTCTTTAGCCCCGCTCCCAATGATACCGCCTCTTCGTCGTAATTGATTTTATACCCACCCCTCAGGAAGAACTGATTCGCCCAGCCAAATTCGGCGCCGATGGCTCCCTGGCGCTCGTTGTCGGAGGGATGCTTCATTTCCGCAGCGAACGTCATGATCGCCTTGGGGCTGAAGTTGAGATCGTAAGCCATCCCCACGCGAAACATGAGGGGCAGACTATACGGAGTCGTTTGAAGGACGGCGCCGATTGGGGTGTTGGTGCCATCGCCTTGCCGCTGATCGTAATTCACCTCAAGGTCGGGACCGTCGAATTTCATGTCGGGTCCCATGTTATTAATGCTCATGCCCAGGCGTAACGTACGGAACCCGGTGTAGAGCATGGTGCCAAAGTCAAAAGCAAATCCGCGCGAGCGCTCCAGGTGGATCTTCTCGCCGATATACTTGACCGTGGCGCCGAACGCGAATTTGTTAGTCAGCTGCCGGGCATACGACAGTCCGAAAGCATACGAAGACGCGGAATAGTTGGTTCCGGTACCATCCTGCTGGTCAAAGGTGGTGATCTCCTGATCTCCCATCGACAGGACCGCAACCGAGAAACCGAACGTGCCAATATCTTCGAAGTAATGGGCGTAACCCAGGTAGTTCAGATTAATATCAAGCACCCAGTTCACATTAGTGAAGCTGACCGATGAACCCTGGATGTCGGCAAGCCCCGCCGGATTCCAGTACATCGAATACACGTCGTTGGCCACCGCCACCGATGCCTCGCCCATAGCCTGGTATCGGGACCCGACGCCGATTTTGAGAAACTGAGCGCCGGCCGTTCCCACTTTGGAGATTTCGGCGGAGGCGCTGCCCACCAGGACAAGAACCAGTAGAATTGCTATGACTCTTTTCATGGTACGCCTCCCTTACTTTATAATGGCGAACCGCCCAAGATGTTGACCGTAGGGCGAATCGACATGGAAAAGGTATATTCCTGAGGCCACCTGTTCGGCGTTTCGAGATTTCAAATCCCAACGGGCCGTTCCGGTGCCATCGGTGTGCTCAATCGTCTTGACCAGATCTCCGGCCAGAGTATAAATCCGAATCGTGCACTTGTCCGGAATCTTCTGGAACTCGAGCACCGACTGCCCCTGACCGGTCTCGACGCTGGCCGAGTACTGCACGAGATAAGGATTTGGAACAACCCGAATCTTGCTCAAATCAACGCTTGCGGTTGCGGCGTTAATGCCGTCTACCTTGAACGCAAAACGATCATCGGGACCATTCACCGGAGCTCCGGTGAATCTGAAGCGGTCACCCAGCACCGGTGCGTATCGTGCGGTATCGAACTTGAAGATCCAGCTGAAACCATACGGATACGCGGTTGCAAAGAGATCTTCGGCTGGATTGTACGGTTGATCGACGATAATCAACGAGCGGTAGGGATGCCAGATAAGGGATTCCGTTGCATCAAGTACCGCCAATGACACCCGTTGACCGGTCGAGGTATTCCATACTTCGACTGGCACAGAATACAACTGATAAGTGCTACCATAGACATTCGGGGCCAATGTCGAATCAGCCGTCCACCGGATTTCGTAAGTGGAGCGATACTTCGCATCTCCGTACAGACTGTCGTTGAACAGATTCGGTATTGGCAAGCACGGTCCCCAGAAGTATAGCAAGGCGATGGTAGTATCGGCGCCCGGATTCAGGACCTGACCATAGCTGGCCGGCCATCTGTCGGGGTTATTAACCACGACCCGAAGGCCTTGCCGCACCGAATAGAGTCCGGGATCAGCGTTTTCGAGCACCTGGTTGTTGAGGATGGTATCCCCGGTGGTGACGTTCAGTACGTACCAGTACGTTTTATTAGGAGTATCCTTGAACCCCACCGCATAGTCGGCGCCACGCAACGAGTCCTTATCAAATTCCAACGGCGTAACCGTACCCGCAGAAGGCGCCTCGGTGCCGGTGTACTGGTGCGTGACTGTGCTGGAGGCGTCAAATCCGCCCGCCGGATCATTGTGGGGACGCGAAACAGCTACGTTCGCAGAAGATCCCGGTTCCCCAAAGCCTGACTGGAGTACGTCAACTCCGGTAACGGTATCGCCTCGATCGAACGCCGCCAGGCAATACCAGTAATCGACACCGTTGTACAGGCCCGTATCGACGAAACTATGCTGGATCGGATCTTCAGGCGCCGTTCGCGTATACAGTCCGATCGGTGAGTAATCTACCGTCATGCACTTATTGCCGGTCTTGTAATTTACGACACCCCAGGTTTTTCCCTGGTTGTCACTGCGGTAGAGTTTGTATCCAGCGAAATCAATCTGCCCGGAAAGAGGATCCGGCGTGACCTCCGAGGTATCAGTCCAGTGCAGGTAGACTTTGCGGTCTGCAGCCCGGGCCGACAGTATTGGCGTGGCCGGCGGCTGTGGCCCTACAAAATGATTATTGTAGAGGGTCAGAGCCAGCGCGGCTTTCTCTTTAAAGTCCTGAACATCCTGGCCGGCGATGAGCGCATAGACGATTTTTACGGTCTTGCCGGCAGTAAGATTAATGCCGCTGGCACATTGTATATAGTACTGGTCGGTAGGTGGGAGCGACTCGTCGTACTGGTGAGACGAGATAACCTGGTACCGCCCAATGTCGTCTATATTGGTGACGGCGCCCCAGTCCCCGCTCCGAAAGGCCGTCATGCCGACATTGTCGGGGGTCTCCAGAAGTCGCGTTCCCATAATGCCTGTCTTCACCAGCGGACCCCACCCCGGATCGTAGCCGTCGGCATCGTATATCCAGGCCAGGTTCATTGAGGAATCACGCGCCACGAGGTCGCCCAACCGTCCATTTTCGCCATGGCCGTCGGGGCCGCCAACGTCGATGTCGATATACAACCCGACTGCAAAATTAGTGTAATCGACCGCCGACGTGTTCTTAATCTGAAGGATGACAAAGGTAATGTCCTCGTTATAGCAGTAGTTCCACTGCATCATGGTATGGGTAAGCTCGACACCCATTGGCGCGTTACCCGACGCGTCGTCATTGAACACAAAATGGGATTCCTGCAG
>DATKJY010000159.1:0-3716 GCA_035543175.1 Candidatus Acidiferrum sp. | reverse complement strand
TGGCAGTTGGCGTATGTTGACAACATGTCGGCGCATCTATCAACCTACACCGGTAGCCGTACTGCCGATGGTTGGGTGTATCAGGGGACTGGGCGAAAGATGGGGACGGTTACGATGCTGGATAGGGTAACGATTCTAAATGAATCGCCCACCAGTTATGACTGGAAGCTTGAGATGTCGTCGGACAACGGCGCCACATGGGCGGTTTACGCGACGGCAAAGTACGCCAAACAGAAGTAGTTCGTGGTGGAAACGTAAGTACCGACGGAAAATCCCAGAAGCTCACGCGACTTTGGTCGGGTGAACGCCGGTCAAACGGGCATCTATTTCGGCAATCGAAAGGGATTCGCCGCCGAACTGGATGCCCATTTTTTTGAGCATCTCAAACGGTGGGATACCGCCGATCTGGACGATGACGACATCGTTGGGGATTTCTATCCTGCCGCCTCTGACGGACAAGACAACTGATTTTTCGCGCACCTCGGCGACTTCGGAATCAAATATCGGAAGTACCTTTTTCTTAGTGATCAATTCCGTAATTCGCTCTTCGTTCTTCTTCTTCACGCGGAAGAAACTGGATTTGCGATATGAGATGGTGACGATGTTGCCGGGCTGGCGGGCAAGACCTACGGCGGCTTCGACAGCGCTGTCCCCTCCGCCCACGACCAGTACATGCTTGTCCGAGTAGGATTGAGCGTCGATCAACTGGTAGAGGACCTTGGGGAGATCTTCACCGGGGACACCGAGTCTGCGCGGAGTCCCGCGGCGCCCGAGCGCCAGTACCACGTGTCGGCCAAAGTACTTTCCGGATTGCGTAGTGACCTCAAAGGAATCCGGTCTCCTTGTCACGGACTCAACGCGATTGTCCGGCACAATGTTTACCTGAAACTGGTCGGCAATCTTGTGCCAGGTTTCCACCAAATGCTCCTTAGAATACTCCTCCTCCTTGAGCCAGCCGTACAACGGAATCTCCACCGGCTGCGTCATTACCAGTTTGGCGCGAGGGTAGTGCAGGATAGTACCGCCAACCCCACGTTCGTCCAGGACGATGTATGATAGTTGATGCTGGATAGCGGTGAGGGCGGCGCTCAAGCCGGCGGGGCCAGCTCCCACAATAATGACGTCGTAGCGACCATCGGGAACCGCGTCAACCATTCTACCGGCGATTTCGTCGACCACCATTTTCCCCTGCTTGATCGCGTGGCGGATGAGCGAGAGGCCGCCGAGCTCGCCGGCGACGAAAAGTCCGGGGACTGTGGTTTCGTTGCAATCTGAGAGAACAGGTATGTCCGGGCGGGATTTGATATCACCCAGGCCGACCTTGATGGCGCTGACAGGGCAAGCCGTCTCGCAGTCACCGTGGCCGACGCACCGCTCACCGTTAATCACCTGGGCAGCGCCCCAGACGACACCGAGCACGTCCCCTTCCGGACACGCGGCGACACATGTGCCGCAGCCAATGCAGAGGGCCCGGTCGATAAGGGGGAACTGGGCTCGCGGGCGGTCAATCCCCATGGCCACTGCTTCCTCCCGCTGCCGCTCGCTGAGACGTTGAGTCCGGGCGAATTTAATCACGTAGGGTACGAAGACAACCAGTACCAACAACCCAACGGCCGCCCAGATGCCAAATTGCTCCATACCCATTCAACGCTCCAAACGGTCGGCCGTTCCGTTCTTAGAACCGCAGGCCGATTTCGAATTGGAAGCGAATCCCCTTGATGTCGTCGCCGGAATTGAATTGCAGCGAACCGATCGTAAACGCCCGTCGACTCATATCAGCTTGGGTCGACAGCTCGACCCAGTTGTTCTTGCGGTGAACGCTCTCAGACGTGACGGAATACACGTACGAACCGTACGCCAGACCTACATAGGCGCGATTGGTGAGGGGAGCGTTGATGCGGGCGGTGAAGTTATAGCCTTTCTCGAAGGGGCCGGTGAATCCGGCGTATTGTCCCGACAGGGAAGAGCCGGGGCGCCACAAGCCGTATCGGCTTACAAATAGAGAGTAGGACTGAGTTGCTTTGGCATCGCCGTCCCGTTTGTTGTAGCCGTAGGACATGGAGGTTGAGATTTTGTGCGGCCAGGCAATATCGAGTTGTCCCCGACCACCCTGTCGAAGACGATCATCGAACAGACTATCGACGACCGACCTGTTTTCCAGTGACCAGTAGTTTCGACGATTGTCGTAGCTGATCGAGGCGCGAACCGCATTGGTGATCCGGTAATAGGTGCCAAGATAGATGTTGGACAATGTCACGGCGTGCTGGGAGCGATCGCGACGCCAGCTACGATTGACGTCGATGTCCGCCGTATTGTTAAATCCCCAACGGCTGCCGACATTCATCCTCCCCTGTAACGATAGATATTCTCGGCTGCTGAGAGAACCGTGGTACTCACCGACTCCCGCAATGCTTTGCTCCAGGTAAACCTTGTCGTAGGCGCCATAGAGATAGGTCAGATAGCCACCACCCTTCATCAAGGACAGCTGGCCTTCGTTGTACGCCCAAACCGGATCCGACCCTCCGAAGACGCCGACGCGGACATGGCTAGAGGCCTTGGCCTCGACCAGCAAACCGTCGATATACCCGATGCCGCCGACTCTTCTCGGCAGGACTCTTCCAAGTGCGGCGTTGAATGGAGCGTTCGGATCGTCATAGCTCAGCGAAAGTTCCCACAAGCGATTTTCCCACGCATTCTTCCCGACGAGTGAGCTGTAGGCGCGCTGGCGCTGGTCGTAACGGCCGCGCGAGCGAAGAGAAAAGTTGATCTCCCGTCCCCACAACCGTCGGGCCCGAAGGTCGAGTCTGGCCGTGCTCTGGGTAAAATTCAGATCAGATGAACTCCGGTCACCCCAACTGTAAAACAGGAATGAGACAACGCCATTGATTCGTGTCTCGGGCGGTTTGGATAGGACCGGTTTTGTCACAGGTGCAGGAGTGATTTCTCTTGGTTGCACGTGGGTAGTCGTGTCAACCGCCGGTGGTTGCACGACCGTCTGCTTTAGGGATTCCAACTCGGCCCGGTCGCCGACCTCAAAGCCGGCAAGCTGACCAGCAGCAACGGCGCACGAAGCAGAGTGTTCCGCGATGAATGAGACGACCAAGATGGCCTTACTACCGCTCTTTCCGGTAATGCTTAGAGTGTCGCCGAGCACGAGGCCATCGGCCTGGCCGCCATCAAGGTAAACACTTTCCGAAGATATATATTTCACTGCAAACGAAGTCCGCACCGGAGCCGCTGCGCATAGACCTTCGATCAAGAGCAGTACAATTATGGGAGCAAGCACAGTCTTCATGTCTCAACCTCCTGACCCGTGCGGGTGACAGGAATAGCAGGCGGTACTGAGGTACTGATACCCGGACACGCTGGTGTGATCGCTGTCGGTGGACGGCTTTGCGTGGGCGTGACAGTTGATGCACTCAAATGTCGCATAATTCGACGGATTTACGTGGCAATCGGTGCAGAGACTCCAGACACCCGCATGGCGGCCGGAATATATAGGGAAATACGTAGCGTCGTGGTTCCAGGTTGACGAGGTCCAGTTCGTAGTCGTGTGACAGGTCTCGCAGGTGGTCGGGAAGTTGGCGGCGGAATGCACCGGATTAGTCGTGGCGTCATAGGTCGCTTTATGACACGAGTAGCAGGCAGTCGAAGTGCCGGCGTACGCCGTAGCGTGGCACGCGACACAAGTTTGCGAAGTGTGAGCGCCGGTCAGG
>DATKJY010000158.1:0-4655 GCA_035543175.1 Candidatus Acidiferrum sp. | reverse complement strand
AACTTCGGGGACCGTGCTCATTCCTACTGCGTCGGCGCCGATCGTCCGGAAGAATCGGTATTCCGCCGCCGTCTCGAGGCACGGGCCGGTGAGGCCAAGATAGACACCTTCCTGCAATCTCAATTTCTGATCGACAGCAACGTCCTTAGCCAGCGCCTGAAGTGCAAACGTGTAAGTTTCGTACATGTCCGGGAAGCGGTCGCCCCAATCGTTGTCGTTCGGGCCGATGAGCGGATTGCCGGGGAAGAAATTGATGTGATCCTTGATCAGCATGATGTCGCCGGGTTTGAAATTCGGGTTCAGGCCGCCGGCGGCGTTGGAGACTATCAGCGTTTCCATGCCGAGCGCTTTCATGACGCGTACGGGAAAAGCGATCTGCTTGAAGGAGTAGCCTTCGTAATAGTGGAACCGTCCCTGCATGCAGACGACCGGCTGGCCGCGAAGTTTCCCGAACAGGAGGCGTCCGGCGTGCGACTCGACCGTGCTGACCGGGAAATGCGGAATCTTCTGGTAATCGACAGTCGCGGTCATCTGGATGCCGTCGACTAACGACCCCAGGCCGGTGCCGAGAATGATGCCGATACGGGGTTTGAGATCGGTTTGCGTGCGGATAAAATCGACAGCTTCGTTGAGCATTTTGCGGAATTCGTGGACGGTTTCCATGAAGGGGCTCCTGTGGGGTTATGACATTTCGTTTTTTTTGCGTTTACACATGCACACCGGCGGCTGTCAGGTGGGGTCAGCTGACAGCACGGCATGTCTGAATATAGTCAGGGGAGGTGCGGGGGCACAATGAGACAAAAAAAACCGGATGCAGAAGTGTCTGCATCCGGTCGTGGTCCGCGACCGAGTAAGGTCAGCTTTTGGCGGCCTTGTCCATCTCCTCTTCGAATTTCGACACGACATTGTCGAGAACTTCGGCAAGATTCTCGGCAGGTACCGGCTCGGGTGCCGGTTCTTCGGAGATGGGGGCGTCGAGATTCAGATTGTTATGCTCGGTCCCGGAGACTTTCATTTTGTCTGTGGTCTGGTTAATCTGGTCGGCTCCGGGTGTGATATATCCCTCAGGGATATCACCGGCTTTTTTATTGGTGAACTGAACCGGACCCTTGGCCGGTTTCGGGGCCGGGCGAGGCTGGCTCGGTTTCGCTTTCGCGCGGGCTTCGGCTAACTTACGATATGTCTCCAGCGCGGCGGCCAGTTCTGGATCGACGACATCTTCCTGAGCGGCTTCGGGCTGCGGCTCTGCCTGAGCGGCTATAGGCTCAGCTGCTCTGGCCGGTTCGGGGGCCACAGTGATGATCTTCTCAGCAGCTTTAACCTGCTCACTACGGATAGGCGCCGGAGTCGACGGCAGCGTAGCGATAGTCTCGCGCTTGTGGTTGGAGATTTCAGAAGAGTCGGTAACCTCGATGGTTTCTTCGGTGATCGGCTCGGCGAACTCCGTACGCGTAAACTCCTCGACCCATTCCGCGTGAGCGTTAATGAGCGCGCGGAGTTTGGATAAATACGATTTTCTGGTCAGTTCGAGCTTGGTGATCTGTGATTCAAGCTCGTCACGCTTCTGCGAACGGGTGGCCATCTCCTGAGCGGCGTCGCTATTGGCCTGGCTGAGGATCTGCTCCGCTTCTTTCTTGGCGTTGGCAATCGTCGCGTCGGCATTGCGACGGGCGTCGATGGCCGCGTTTTTGATGGCGTCTTCGAACTGCTTCAGTCCCGCCAGCTGGATTTTGGTCGATTCGATCTCCATGGTGAGCCTGAGATGCTCCTGCTTGAGCATCTCGATGGTGACCGCCACCTGCTCTTTGAAATTGTCGACCGCTTCCTTTTCGTAGCCGCGAAGTTGAGTGGGGAACTCAAAATTGCGGATGTCGTTCGGGGAAAGTTCCATAACGGCTCTCTCTTATGTTAATTGCTCGTTCGTATCCAGTCCACTCGTGTATCGAAAAGGGGTCGGTAACGGCCAAGCGTTTCAAGGCGATACACTTAGTCTAATTATCGAACGGTCGGGCCTGAAAATTAACCGGACCGGGCAAAAAAGGGGCGGGTCGATTTTCAGAGATCGGAGCCGGAATTGGATTACGGGAGCGTGTTTAAAGTGGGATTAGCGATCAGCGGGATTCGCGGGGGCCGAACAGGCCGGTACCGATACGGATCATGGTAGAACCCTCGGCAATCGCCAGAGGGAAATCATCGGACATCCCCATAGACAAAACGGAGAAGTGGTTGTCGAAGAGGTCTCTCCCCTGATAGAAGAGGTTGCGACAGAGCTTGAAGGCTTCTCGAATCTCGGATTCGTCGTCGGTGAGCGGGCCGACCGTCATGACGCCTATTAACGTGATGTAAGGCAACGTGTTAACATATTTCATCAGCGCTATGGCTTGTTCCGGGGAGACCCCTGATTTTTGAGGTTCTCCGGAGGAATTGATTTCGACCGTGCAGTCGAGAGTCTTCCCTCTTTCGCCAGCTCGATGCGAGATCTCGTCGGCCAATTTCTCGGAATCGACAGATTGGATGACGTCGAATAGAGCGACAGCCTTCTTGACCTTGTTGGTTTGGAGGTGGCCGATCATGTGGAAACGGGCGATCGGGCCGACCTCGGTGAGCTTGAGCTCCGCCTCCTGGATGCGGTTTTCGGCGATCTGGGTCAGACCGGCGGCGACAGCCTGGCGAATAGTCTCGGCCGGGTGAGTCTTGGTCACGCCGAGAATGGTGATATCGTCGGGATTCCGCCCGCACCTTGCGCAGATATCGGCAATCTCGTTTTTCAGGGCGTGGAGATTGTCGGCGATTGAATTGGCTGACATAGAAAGGCAATAAATGTCTCGGTGACGGGGTCGTCAAGGTGGTGGCGGCATGCTTGACCAAACGGCGGCAATCGGTTACTTTGGGCCGGTCGCGACAAACGAGATAAAGAAGAGTTTACTTTCATAAAGGGCAGACAGATATGACCCCCGTCAAACCTCAGGTACTGGCCGCGTTGAATGCCGGCATTCAGTCGGAAGTGGCCGCGTATGTTTTTTATGTCACGGCGGCCAAAAAAACGCAGATGTCAAGTTTCAAGGGCGTACTGGAGAAGTTGGCGCTCGAAGAGAAGATGCATTTCCACATTCTGGAGGGTGAGCACGATTCGCTGATCCGAAGCGAGAAATGGATCAGTACCGCCGACATTCTGAAGCGCGATGGGTTGCCGGAGATCGGCGAGGAGATGAGCGAGACGCACCGCGACCTGATCAACCAGGTACAGCATGCCTCGACCGTGCAGACAATCCTCGATATCGCATACCGGCTGGAGGAAGAAGCGTACGAATTGTTCGATGGCGAGGCCAAACGGGCCGAGGCGCCGGAAGCCCGCAAGATTTTCGAGGAACTCTCGAAATTTGAGCAGGGGCACATGGTGATCATTTCAAAGATGATCAAGGAATACAAAGGGTAGCCGTCAAGACGGCAATCAGATCAGACCAGTTTGGCTTTGAGCAGGTCGTGAAGGTGAATGACGCCGGCCAGTCGGCCGGTGTCATCGACCGTGGCCAACTGCGTTATCGCGTGTCTCTCCATAATCTCTAAAGCAGCGTCGAGTATGGCGTTCTGCGAGATAGTTTTTGGATTTCTAATCATCACATCTGCGGCTTTCAACTGGCCTATCCGTTCCTGATGCTCGAGGAGGCGGCGGAGGTCGCCATCGGTGAAAATGCCTGCGACACGTCCATCGCCATCGGTCATGAGCACGCAGCCGAGGCGCTTGCCGGTCATCTCGAGGATCATTTCGGCCATGGTCGCGTCCAACGAGACAAGCGGGATAGCGCTGCCGGCGTGGTGGAATTCTGACACATGTTTAAGCAGTCGACGTCCGATAGCTCCACCGGGGTGAAGGACGGCCAGATCGGCTGGCGAGAAATTGCGCGCCTGCAAGAGCGCCAGGGCGAGCGCGTCTCCCATGACCAGAGCCGCAGTCGATGAAGATGTCGGCACGAGATTGTTGGGGCAGGCTTCGGATTCAACCGAGCAATCGAGATAAATATCCGCCTTGTGGAAGAGTGACGAATTGACCGTTCCGCCCAGCACGATGATTTTCACGCCGAGTCGCGTGGCGGCGGCAATGATAGTGTCCAGTTCTTCGAGTTGGCCGGACTTGGAGATCAACAGAAGCAGATCGTCGGGGCGAATCAAGCCAAGATCGCCGTGCAGTGCTTCGGCCGGATGAAGGAAGAACGAAGAGATGCCGGTGGAATTAAACGTGGCAGTGATTTTCTTACCGATGAGGCCGGATTTTCCCATGCCGGAGACAATCACCCGTCCCTGACAGGCGAGAATTGCGGCCACCGCCTGATTGAAGCGGTCATCGAGGTGATCCGCCATGGCGGCAACAGAGCCGGCTTCCTGGCGGATGACTTCGCGGGCGTATGCGACGTAGTCCATCTTCATCGTATATACGCTTTCGGGTCTTTGCCGGACGCCTGAAAATAGCATTCAATGATTTCGCGGACGGCGCCGTGACCGCCGTCATGGCGCGTTACGTAGTCGGCGACATCCAGCAGTTCGCGCACCGAACTTGGGACAGCGATGGCCAGGCCGACTCTTTCAGCCAGCTTGATATCAAGGAGTTCATTACCGGCAAAGGCTACTTCGTCGAACGAGATATTCAGCTCCTGCAA
>DATKJY010000157.1:0-2731 GCA_035543175.1 Candidatus Acidiferrum sp. | reverse complement strand
TGCGTTACCTCCGAATTCCAAGTCTGAGTAAAAACAACGGCCGCGACAGTCGCCACCAGTCGCGGAACGGTTTCATCTTGGTGTATTGTCGCGCCGAACCATGATAGTAGATCGTAATCGGCATTTCCACTACCTTCACATGGCGAGATGTCACGGCTTTATAAAGTAAGTAAGGCTCAAGTTCGTAGGTATCGAGCCAGCTCTGATCCAGATTGATGCGCGGGTCGTCCAGCAGATCCAGATAAAACGCTCGAAACCCGTTCGTGCTGTCGGTGATGCGATGGCCGGTCACCAGCGTGAACACCAGCGCATGCAACCGGGTGGCAAATTCGCGAAAGAGCGGCGCGTTGACCGTCTTCCCACCCTTCAATCGACGGGAGCCCTGCACGAAAAGATCGCGACCTTCGGATAGCTTTCGAAGCACGGGCGGCAGCTCTTTCGGTTCATGCTGATCGTCGCCCGACATAATCACCGCAATATCGAATCCGTTCTGTCGGCCGTACGTCAATCCGGTCCGTATTCCGGCGCCGACTCCGCGGTTGAATTCATGTCGGATTACATGTGCCCCCGCCTCGCGTGCCTCGACCGAGGTTTGATCGCCGGAGCAATCATCGACGACGACAATCCGGTCGACGCCGCCGACCGCCGTTACCTTGCGCACGACACGTCCGATTTTCCCCGCTTCATTGTAGGCCGGAAGTATACAGAGTACTTTCAAATGGCCGGGCAAAGCGGGCTGTTCGAGCGACTGTCCGCGCGGTGGCGCGGAATCTGGTTCACGATCGTATGCCATGGCGTGTTATGGCGCCCATAATAGCGGCCTGATTGCAGCTTGTCAATATCGCGTCGACAGCTTAGTTTGGGTGCACCCTGTCATGAGCGTACGATGGTGAACGAAGCCAGGCATATCCAGAATCGCAACCTGCGCACCGACCTTCTCGTGCTTGGAATTTCGGCGCTGGCGCTTCGGCTCTTGTATTTATTTCTCGCGCTTGACGGCATCGGTCTGGAATCGCTCTCCCATTTTGCTCCGGATACATGGTGTTATCGCGAAGTTGCAGAATGCTGGTTGTCTGGCCGGTGGCAGACTTCAATCATGCTCCTTAAGGTCGGCCCCGGTTATGGTCTGATGCTGGCTGTCATCAAATTGCTTCTCGGCCCTAATCCGATTTTTCTTATCGCACTCAATATTATTCTCGGCAGCCTGGCTCCGCTGGTCGTTTACCTGATCGCCCACTCTTTATTCCATCGCAGATCGGTCTCGCTGATGGCCGGCGCCATTTCGTGCGTATCGCTAACCTCGGTGGCTCTCAGCTCGCAAATTCTCACCGACCAACCGTTCTACACGTTCTTTGCATCGTCACTCCTGACCTTCATCTGGGGAATTCAGACGGCCCGATGGCGCTGGTTCATCATCGCCGGGCTTCTCGCGGGCTGGTCGGCATGGATTCGATCTACCGGCGTGCCGTGCATATTCCTATTCGCGATCGTCCCCTTTCTGATGCCGAAACCGTCTTCGTTTCGGACTCGTTGGCATCTGATCGGGAGCGCCGGTGTCACCGTCGGCATCATGCTCGTCTTCATTCTCTCGTGGTCCTGGCGTAACTGGAAAGCCCACGACCTGTTTACGTTCGGCACTAACGGCGTCATGTCGATGCGAAGCTATCTGATGCCGCTGGCCGTCTGTTCGCATACGCCCGACTGCGAATTGCGTCAGCTGGGCCAAACCTGGTCAATCGAGGATGGTGACGATACGGAACCGCCGGCCATCGCCTACGCGCGCGCTGAAAAGCGGGTGCTAAGCGTATTCCGCGAACATCCGCGATGGGTCGTCACGACCTACTTCAAAGTCATTCACGACAACATCAGGAATATGAACACGTATCTCTGGGAGCAAATTCCCGTTCTGAAACCGTTCACGCTGTTTGTCTATCAGGCCATGGCGCTTTGGCTGGCCTACCTGATCATGGGCGCAGCTGTCATTGGCTTCGTCCTCATGCTTCTGAGAAAATATTTCTTTGCGGCGGTACTGTTGGGGCTGGCCTTCGCCTATTTTACTGCCATCACTGGATTCAGCTTCTTTCAAGGCTCGCGCCTTCACTTCCCCGCCGAGATGGCCTGGAGTATACTGGTGGCCTTCGCATCTGACGAACTGTACCGCTTCGCTCGTCGCCTCATCCGGCGCCAGTCCATGGCGCCGACCGTACCATAACTTCCGGTAACCGATCTGCGCCGTATCGAGCAAAAAAAGGCCGCCCGAGCGGACGGCCTTGGAAACGAATTTGGATATGTACTAGTTCAGGTAAGCTCTGAGCGAGCGGCTGCGCGAGGCGTGACGAAGCCGGCGAATCGCTTTCTCCTTAATCTGCCGAACCCGCTCCCGCGTCAGCGAGAACCGGGCGCCGATCTCCTCAAGCGTAAGCGCCTTCTCATGGTTGAGGCCGAAATACAGGTTGATGACTTCGGCTTCGCGCGCCGTCAACGTGTCCAGCGCTTTCTCAATTTCCACTCGAAGCGATTGACTCAGCAGGGCTTCGTCCGGCGACGGCTGGAACTCGTCTTCGAGGATATCGATGAGCGAGTTGTCCTCCGACACCGAAAACGGAGCGTCGAGCGACAAGTGCGAGTTGGATATTTTGAGCGTGTCCGACACCTCGCCCTCGGAGAGCTCCAGCTCTTTGGCGATCTCTTCGGGCGAAGGTTCTCTGCCCAGTCCCTGCTCCAGCCGACT
>DATKJY010000156.1:0-3643 GCA_035543175.1 Candidatus Acidiferrum sp. | reverse complement strand
CTCCTTGAGCTGGATGTGGACATTTTGATTCCGGCTGCTTTAGAAAATCAGATAACGAAGGCGAATGCGGCGCGGGTGAAGGCAACAATGATTGCCGAGTGCGCGAATGGTCCGTGTACGCCGGAAGCGGACGATATTTTGGAGCAGAAGAAGACCTTCATTATTCCGGATATTCTCTGCAATGCCGGTGGGGTTGGCGTATCGTACTTGGAATGGGTGCAGAATCGCATGGGGTACTACTGGACGAATGAACGCGTGCAGGAAGATCTTGAGCTCATGATGGAGAGTTCTTTTGCGGCAGTGCTGGAGACTTCGCTGCAGTATAAGGTTCCAATGCGGACGGCGGCATTTGTTGTCGCGATCAAGCGAGTGGTGAAAGCGGCGGAACTTCGAGGGCTATACGCCTAAGGCGCAAGCGAGCGAGGTGGATGGTGGGCATCAATAGAAAGACCTTGCTTAAGAACGCGGCGGCGGTCGCATTGATTTTCGCGGCTGCCTTCGCCGGAGTTCAACTCGGCAAAGGGTTTCGCGCTCATCGGATGCAGGAATCAACGCCTCCGCTGTCTCCGGAGACACCTGCATCGAAGCTTGACGATGGGCGGGTCTTTCCGGATGTAGCGCTGCAGGCCACTGACGGGACGGGCATGACGACCAAATCTCTGCTAGCCAACAGGGGCGGGGTCGTGCTATTTCTCGAACTCGGTTGCCCGCCTTGCAAGGAGATGTGCGAGCGATGGCAACAGTTTATCGATGCCAAACAGTTGGGTGATATTCCGCTCTGGGGAGTTACCTTTAGTCCGCTCGCCGAAATTGAACCATATAAGGCGGCGAATAAGCTGAGTTTCCCGATCTACTGCGATACGGGGCGGGTATTCATGAGTCAGTACGCTCTGTCCAGCTATCCGATGGCACTGATAGTCGGACGATCAGGCGTTGTCGAGTGGCATTCATACAATGCCCTTGATAAGATCGATCTTAAGCAGGTCGCCGAACAGCTGTCACAGTAGGCAAGCGCTTATTCGGCGCGTTCTCACAATTTGATTTTCCGCAATATCGGGTGCGAGTGCTCTTTGAGGCCGGTTGCAGACGACTCGCGGATATCATGCGCCAAACTCACCGAGGGGTAGGCGTCCTTCAAGCCGAAACCGTGCCCAGCCAGGGTGTGCTTGTAGACCTCAGTGTGTAGTTCCGTAAATCCTTCAGAAAACTCTACCTCAGCGCCGTCAATTGTGATCGAACGGAAGGTAGTTAATTGCTTGGCGAGCGCCTCTTTGGGAAGGTCGGCGCGCTCGATCGATAAAAACCACTGAACCCGGGCATTGGCCAATTCGAGATAACCGCCTGTTCGGGTTGGTGTGGCGATGTGAACTTCGCTCTTCTCGACCGGTCCGAACAACCAAATTAACAGGTCAAAGAAATGTATGCCGATGTTGGTAGCGAGACCGCCTGAGCGCTCGACCTGACCTTTCCACGACACAAGGTACCAGTAACCCCTCGAGGTGATATAGGTGAGGACGACATCGTGTTTTTTCGATTTCTTTTCGGCCATCAGCTTGTTCCGCAGTTCAATCAGGGCCGGGTGGACGCGAAGCTGAAGGATGGTGTTAACCTTGCGGCCGCTCTCCTGCTCGAGTTCCTCGAGCGCTTTGAGATTCCATGGATTGAGCGCCAGAGGTTTCTCGCAGATAGCATCGGCGCCGACGCGGAGTGCGAACCGGCAGTGAGCGTCGTGGAGATAATTCGGCGAACAGATGGTCACGTAATGGATGCGATCATTTTCGCCGGCTCGGCGGAGTTTCTCGATATGCCGGTCGAAGCGCTCGAATTCAGTGAAGAACCGGACATCGGAGAAATAACGGTCAAGCACGCCCACGGAGTCGTTGGGGTCGACCGCGGCAACCAGGCGATTCCCGGTATCTTTTATGGCTTTCAGATGGCGCGGGGCAACATAGCCGCCGACTCCGGTTATAGCGAAATTCTGTGACATCATATCTCCTTCAATTCCAATATCGTCAACAGCCACAACGGTCTGGTGTATGAAAGGCTAAGTATATGTCGACAGCCCGGTAATCCAAGCATTTTCTGGCGCCTATCGCAGCCGGCGGGAGTCACTTCCAGAGTACCAAAAACCGATTGACCATCAGGCACTTGAGCGATATTTTTGTCCACCAATTATGGCGGAGATACAGCAAATCCAAGAGAGGTAAACGTGAAAGAGTTAGTTCTGCGGCTGCTGCCGGAAATAAACCAGATTAAGAATGTGGAGCTTCGGGATAAGGTGATTGCGTGCTGGCAGGATGCCATTCAGTTTCGCGGCTGGACCGAGGACCTTCTTCGCAGTATTCCCTTTACGCTACTGGCTGCCAATGTCAAGATCACATATATCGATCATGTTCGGGCCGTCTGTAAGATGTGCATAGCCGTTGACCAGGTACTGGACGACTCTCATGGACCGCGCAAGACCAAGGTTGACAGGGATGTTCTTATCGCGGGGGCGCTGCTGGCTGATGTCGGCAAACTGCTGGAGTTTGAGATTGTCGACGGAAAGCCGGTGAAGTCGAATTATGGGAAGCATATCCGGCATCCGTTCAGCGGTGTGGGACTTGCGTTTAAGCATGGGTTGCCTTCCGAAGTGATGCATATTATTGCGACGCATTCCAAGGAAGGCACGGGGGAGAAGCGGAGTCCCGAGAGCATCATATTCCATCACGCCGATTTTATCGATTTCGATCTCGTGAATTGAGCGTGCATCGGGCGAAACCAGGAGAAATTTGAATATGGCACAGACATTAGTTGAAAAAATAGCGCAGCGATATGCGGTGGGATTGGAGGCGGGACAGCAGGTGCATGCCGGTGACTACCTGTCAATTCAACCTGTATACGTCATGACCCACGACAACACTGGTGCGGTGATGCCAAAATTCAGAGAGATTGGCGCCACGAAGATGGCCAACCCGCGTCAGCCGGTCAACGCGCTGGACCACGATATACAGAATCGAGACGAGAAGAATCTCGCCAAGTATGCCAAGATTGAGGCGTTCGCCAAGCAGATGGGGGTGGATTTTTATCCGGCCGGGCGAGGAATTGGGCACCAGATAATGTGCGAGGAAGGATATGTCTGGCCCGGTACAATGGTGGTCGCATCTGACAGCCATTCGAACATGTACGGGGGGTTGGGCTGTCTTGGGACGCCGATTGTCCGGACGGATGCCGCCGCGATATGGGCGACGGGTCGCACCTGGTGGCAGGTTCCGCCGGTGGCGAAAGTGGAATTGACCGGTAAGCTTCGTCCTGGGGCGACCGGTAAAGATGTTATTATCACGTTGTGTGGGACATTCAATAAAGATGAGGTCCTGAATCATGCGGTGGAGTTCACTGGTGATGGTGTGGCGAACCTGTCAATCGATGATCGCCTTGCAATTGCCAATATGACTACGGAGTGGGGTGCGCTGGCGGGCGTGTTCCCGGTGGACAAAGTGACTCTGGATTGGCTGAAGCGGCGGGTCGAACTGATCAAAAAACGCGGATTGGCAGGAGTGCCGTCTGATGTCGATGGTAAGGGCGTACATCCGCGTCTCAACGACGCTAGATTAGTGGAGTTGGCGAAGAATACTCCGAGAGCTGATTCCGGTGCGCAGTATGC
>DATKJY010000155.1:0-3300 GCA_035543175.1 Candidatus Acidiferrum sp. | reverse complement strand
AAGATCAATCTCACGGCCGACAAATCCGAGGAGCGCGAACTCGATCTGTTGAAACGCTGTCTGAAGCATGTCGAAGCTGAGAAGCCGCTGCTTGAATTTCCATTCACCGAAGAGGAGCACAAGCAGACCCGGGGGTACATGTTTCTTTCGCAGAAGCCGCTGCTGATCGTGCTGAACATAGCGGAAAATGATCTTCCGAAGGCGAATGAGGTTGCGGACCGTTACCAGAAATACGTAACTCCCGGACAGCGGGATATTGCGGTGATGTGCGGCAAGATCGAAGCGGAGCTCATGGCGTTGGACGGTGAGGAACGGAAGCAGTTCCTGGCGGAACTTGGGATTTCCCACCCCGCGATGGAGCAGGTGATTCAGAAATCATATGAGCTGCTCGGTCTAATATCGTTCCTGACCGCCGGTGAGCCCGAAGTGCGCGCCTGGACTATCCATAAAGGTACCAACGCCCAGCAGGCGGCCGGCGTCATCCACAGTGATATCGAGAGGGGCTTCATTCGCGCTGAAGTCATAAAGTTCGATGACTACGCGCAGCATAAGACGCACGCCGCCATCAAGGCGGCCGGCAAGCTACGGCTTGAGGGGAAGGAATACATTGTCCAGGACGGGGATGTCGTCCTGTTTCGATTCAATGTCTAAAGCGCTGGAACTTGTCGTGTGACAAACGGTTTCAGTGCAATACGGCCGGTCAATTAAGGGACGAACCGGTCGATGTATAAGGTGTAGAGACATTCATTTGAAGACCAAGAGGCTATTGTGACAGCAGTTATCGATAAAAAGGTAGTGGAAATACCGACCGGTTCGCAAATCCTTCCGATTCTCCCGCTTCGCGGGACAATCGTCTATCCGTTCCTGGTCGTGCCGTTGATGATTCAGCAGGCCGACCAGACTCGATTGGTAGACGAAGCCCTGATGAAGGGCTCGCGCATCGGCCTGTTTCTGCAGAAAGACTCCAAGCAGGAGAACGCCGGTCCCAATGATCTCTATACTGTAGGCACAGCCGGCAACATCCTCAAAATGCTCAGGTTCCCGGATGGCACGGTCCGTTTTCTCATCCAGGGCCTGAACCGCATCCGCGTCAAGCGCTTTACCGGCACCACGCCCTATATCATGGCCGAAGTTGAGGATGTCGAAGAGTTGACCCGCGAGACGGTGCGGCTCGAAGCCCTGCAGCGGAACCTAATTGAGCGTGTCAAGACGCTGGTCGACCTGGCGCCGTATCTCACCGAGGAGTTCCACGTCACCGCTATCAACCAAGATACGCCTTCGAAGCTGACTGATTTCGTCGCCTCGAATCTTAATATCTCGGTCGAACAGAAACAGCAACTGTTGGAAGAAGTCGACGTGCTTCACCGCATGGAGATGCTGTATCATGCGATCAACAAGGAAATCGAGGTTCTCGAGCTTTCTCAGAAGATTCAGGCCCAGGCGGCAAGCGAACTCGGCAAATCACAGCGCGAGTATATCCTTCGCGAGCAGTTGAAGGCCATTAAGCGTGAGCTCGGCGATGGTGACGATAAAGGGGATATAGACGAGTTCGAGAAGAAGATCAAGGCTTCGCACATGCCTGATTATGCGGAACAGGCGGCGTACAAGGAGCTCGATCGCTTGAGTCACATGACGCCATCTTCGGCTGAGTACACGGTCTCGCGCACCTACCTTGACTGGCTGGTGATGTTGCCGTGGGACAAGTCGACCAAAGATATTCTGGACCTTAAGAAGTCCAAGCGGATTCTTGACGAGGATCACTACGATTTGGAGAAGGTCAAAGACCGGATTCTCGAGCATCTGGCTGTTCGGAAACTGAAATCCGATCTCAAGGGACCGATTCTGTGCTTTGTGGGGCCGCCTGGAGTGGGGAAGACTTCTCTTGGCAAATCGATCGCCCGTTCGATGGGACGAGAATTCGCTCGCGTGTCGCTGGGTGGCATGCGCGACGAGGCCGAGATTCGCGGTCACCGTCGGACGTACATCGGCTCGATGCCGGGTCGTGTGATTCAGAGCATCAAGCGGTGCGGCTCCAACAATCCGATTATCATGCTCGACGAAGTCGACAAACTCGGATCTGATTTTCGCGGCGACCCGGCGTCGGCGCTTCTGGAAGTGTTGGATCCCGAACAGAACGACACGTTCACCGATCACTATCTCGATCTGCCGTTTGATTTATCCAAGGTGATGTTTATCACCACGGCCAACTGGCTGGAGCCGATTCCGGCCGTGCTGCTCGATAGAATGGAAGTCATCACGCTGCCGGGATACACCGATATCGAGAAGCTTGCGATTGCGAAGCGATACCTGATCCCCAAGCAATTGGATAATCACGGCTTGAAACGGACCAATTTAATAATCGAAGACAGCGCGATAAAGCTGCTCATCGATGGTTACACGCGCGAGGCCGGGCTTCGCAATCTCGAACGCGAAATTGCATCTGTTTCCCGCAAAGTGGCGCGGAGAGTGGCCTCGGGGGACAAGCGCAGGATCGAAGTTGACGCCCGCGAGATCGGCAAGCTGCTCGGACCACAGAGATATACCCGCGAAGTCTTGAAGCGCTCGGGTCGGGCCGGTGTCGTGCCCGGACTGGCGTACACATCGGTCGGTGGCGAAGTGCTTTTCATCGAAGCCACTTCCATGCCGGGTAAGAACATGGTTACTCTCACGGGGCATCTCGGTGATGTCATGAAAGAGTCCGCGCAGGCGGCGCTGTCATTCGTCAAATCGAATTGCTGCGAGCTGGGGATTTGCGAAAACGCGTTTGAGGCAAAGGACCTGCATATTCACGTTCCCTCGGGCGCGACGCCAAAGGACGGTCCTTCGGCAGGTATTACTATGGCGGTTGCTCTGGCATCGTTATTCTCAGGGCGTCCGGTGAAACCTGCGTTGGCGATGACGGGGGAGATAACGCTTCGCGGCGAACTGCTGCCGATCGGCGGACTCAAAGAGAAGCTTCTGGGCGCGGTACGCGCCGGAGTGAAGATGGTAATTCTGCCGGAGGACAATCGGAAGGACTTGGTTGATATTTCTAAAGAGATCAGATCCAAACTCAGTCTCAAGTTTTTCTCCGAGGTAATGCCGGCTATCAGATTTGCGCTGGATGGTTCGCCGCGAAGAAAACTCCCGATGGCGAAACAGCCGGCGACCAAACGCACGTAGATCGAGGTTCCTGTTTATGAAGCTGGTCACGGCTGCCGGAATGCGTGCAATCGACCGCGAAGCGATCGATAATCGACACATTCCCGGCCCCCAGTTGATGGAAAACGCCGGCAGCGGAATCGCCCAGCTCATTCTTGA
>DATKJY010000154.1:0-3098 GCA_035543175.1 Candidatus Acidiferrum sp. | reverse complement strand
CGAATCGTAGTCTATAGCCTTGATATACGAAGCACCCATTTTATCCGCCAGAATCGACAGAATACCTGAGCCCGTACCCAGATCAAGAAATCGCATATGTGGTTGGAAATGATCATGAATAACGCTCAGGCAGCTTCGTGTGGTTTCGTGGCTGCCGGTTCCAAACGCCATTTTCGGTTCAACGACTATATCGAATCTGGTCCCCGTTGGGGCAGATTCCCACGGCGGTCGAACGATTATGTCTTCGGCTATCCGCATCGGTTTAATGGAAGCTTTATACTGCTCTTCCCACGCCGCATTCTCGATCAACTTCTCCCTGATATCCGGTACCCGTCCCGGCAACAAATCGCCGAGGTAGGTCTCAAGAGCACGATGATTCGCCTTCCCGGCTTCCTCAGGGAGATAGAACATGATGCCTGTATTCGGAGACCCTTCTTCCTCCTCGAGAACCAACCCTGAAGCGATATTATCGACTATGAAATTGCAGACGGCATCAGAGAGCTCACGCGGCACCAGAACTCTGGCCTCGATAAATCGCTCGGGTTTGGTGTCCTTCATGGATCAAACCCCCAGCGTTTCGCGAAGCTTGGCAAAAAACGTTCGGTCGGTTTTGGGTACTTTGAAAGAGTCTGATTGAGACAGTGACTGCAGAATCTTCTTCTCCTCGGAGCTGATCCTGGTGGGCACCCAGACTGTCACCTGCACCAATTGGTCCCCTTTGCCGGAGTGGTGAAGATGCGTAATCCCTTTGCCGCGCATTTTAAGCACTTTCCCCGATTGCGTTCCGGGCGGAATGGTCAGCTTCTCCTCTCCGTACAAAGTCGGAACCCTGATTTCATCGCCGAGCGCAGCCTGGACGAACGAAATCGGCAATTCGTATATGATGTTGTCCCCGTGGCGCGTGAAATTCGGGTGTTCATCCTCTTCGAACACGGCAATCAAATCTCCCGGCTCCCCTCCCTGCGGCGCCGCATTTCCCATGTTCTCAATCGTCATGTAATTGCCGCTGGAAACACCCGGCGGAACTTTGATATTTACGGTGGAAGCTCCTCTCATGCGCCCCTCTCCCCCGCACGTCTTACACGGTTCCGAAATAATCTCCCCCTTGCCGCGACACATATTGCATGTACTGACCTGCTGCACGGTGCCGAGAAAGGTCCTCGTCATGGTGCGAACCTGGCCCGCACCCTTGCATTGAGGACAGGTTTTCCGCGAAGAGCCGGCCGCTATTCCGCTCCCATCACACGTCTGGCAGGCAACCATGCGATTTACTTTGAGAGTCTTGTCCACTCCTTCGGCTATTTCATTGAGCGTAAGTCTGATGCGAATGCGGAGGTCCTCGCCGCGATTCGTGCGACGCCCGCGACCGGTAGTACCGGTGCCGAAAAAGTCGTCGAAAATCGACCCCCCGCCAAAATCGCGCATGAACGCCCGAAGCGCGTCGCTCAGATCGAAACCCTCGAACCCGCCAAATCCACCGCCATAGCCTCCGCCCTGCCCCACACCGGCATGACCGAATTGATCGTACGCCTGCCGTTTCTGCGGATCCTTGAGAATCTCGTATGCCTCGGTGGCCTCCTTGAATTTCTCTTCGGCCTCTTTGTTCCCCGGATTCCTATCCGGGTGATATTGCATCGCCTTCTTGCGATACGCCGATTTGATGACCGCTTCGTCCGCCGAGTGGTCGACCCCAAGAACTTCGTAAAAGTCGCGCTTCTCCATTCAGGCTACTTCTTATCCGGGTCGACAACTTCAAAATCAGCGTCCACCGCGCCATCCTTGCCGCCGGTCTCCGGCTTCGGCTGCTCGGGCGTCGGTCCCGCCCCCGGCGTCGGTCCGGCCTGTTGTCCGGCCGATTGTTGGGCCTGACGGTACATCTCCTCGGCCAGTTTGTGCGAAGCCTGCGTGAGCTTCTCCTGCGCGCTCTTGATCGCCTCCAATGACTCACCGCCAATAGCAGTCCTCAGCGACGCAATAGCGTCCTCGATACTCTTCTTCTCATCGCCGGAAACCTTATCGCCGTGCTCTTTGACGGTCTTTTCCACGCTGTAAATCAGTTGATCCGCCTCGTTCCGTGCCTGAATCAACTCGGCCTTGCGCTTGTCCTCGTCAGCGTGGCGCTCCGCATCCTTGACCATCCGATCGATCTCCGTATCCGACAACCCGGATGAGACCTCAATTCGAATGGACTGCTCCTTGCTTGTCGCGAGATCCTTGGCGGATACGTGAACAATGCCGTTGGCATCAATATTGAACGTTACTTCAATTTGCGGCATACCCCGCGGAGCGAGCGGAATGCCAACGAGGTCGAATCGCCCTAGCGTGCGGTTGTCCACCGCCATCCGGCGTTCCCCCTGAAGTACATGAATCGACACTGCGGTCTGATTGTCCGCCGCCGTCGAGAAAATCTGCGACTTCTTGGTCGGAATGGTCGTGTTCCGGTCAATCAACGTGGTCATCACACCGCCAAGGGTCTCGATACCGAGCGACAGCGGCGTTACGTCGAGAAGAACTATATCCTTCATGTCCCCCGAGAGCACGCCACCCTGAATCGCCGCACCCACGGCTACGACTTCGTCCGGATTTACTCCCTTGTGCGGCTCTTTACCGAATAGTTGCCGCACCGTCTCGATCACTTTCGGCATGCGAGTCATGCCGCCAACCAGCACTACCTCGTCGATATCCGAAAACGACAGCTTGGCGTCAGACATCGCCGCATGACACGGCCCGATAGACCGCTGTACCAGATGGTCCGTCAATTGCTCTAGCTTCGCCCGCGTGAGCGTCATATCGAGATGCTTGGGACCCGCTTGATCCGCCGTAATGAACGGGAGGTTGATGTTCGTCTGCATCGTCGAGGACAGCTCGATCTTGGCCTTCTCCGCCGCTTCTTTGAGACGCTGCAGCGCCATGCGGTCTTTGCGAAGGTCTATCCCCTGTGATTTGCGGAATTCGTCCGCCATCCAATCAATTATGACTTGATCAAAATCATCGCCGCCAAGGTGCGTGTCACCATTAGTGGATCGAACTTCGAATACCCCATCGCCGATCTCAAGGATCGAGATATCGAACGTTCCGCCGCCCAGGTCGTACACCGC
>DATKJY010000153.1:0-3064 GCA_035543175.1 Candidatus Acidiferrum sp. | reverse complement strand
GCGAAAAACACCACGACATCGGCAACTTCGTCCGGCGTTCCGATTCGCTTAAAGGGCGTGCGCTCGGACACCTCCCTCTTCATATCTTCATAGGTGGGAAAGGCTTTAAGAGCGCTGGTATCGATGAATCCTCCCGAGACGCAATTGACTGTAATTCGGCGCGGCGCCAGCTCCACAGCCATGTATTTGACCATATTCTCTATGGCCGCTTTGGAAACACCGATGGCTGCGTAACCGGGGATGTATCGTATCGAACCGAGTGACGAGAGCGTGACAATCCGACTGTGATCCGGCATGATGGGTGATCCGAGTTGCACGCAATGCAGAAACGCCCGAGCGTTAGTGTGCATCGAAAGGTCCCATGCCTTATCGTCAATGTTCAGCATTGAAGTGAAAAGGCCGAGGGCTGCGTTTGAAATCAGGATATCAAGCTTGCCGAACCGCTCTTTGATGCCTTCGAATATCCCCGGCAGTTGGTCATGATTCCCCATGTTGGCCCGGTGCGCATAGCAGTCGACACCATAGGACTTGATTTTCTCTACCGCGTCGTTGGCCGATTGTCGACTGCGAAAATAGCTGATGACGACATCTGCCCCCTTCCCCGCCAGTCGCTCAGCTACGGCCAGTCCGATGCCGCGTGTCCCCCCCGATACAAACGCAACCTTGCCCTTCAGCTCCATCTGATCTCTCCTATACCTAATCCTTGTCTTCCGAATTATATCTCGTAGCCGCCGGCCTGGCTTTCGAGCGCCTCGGCAAACTCTTCGAGTTTAACCGGCACGAACTGCGTCTCGAAAATTCTCTGATACGATTCGATCACTGCATGGCTGAATTTGCTGAAATCGACAGGATGGCCTGTCAGCTTCTCGGCCGATGTCATCACCGCAGCATCAAGACCGCAGGGATTGATCTGCCCGAACTCGTTCAGCTCCGTATTGAGATTGACGGCAGCGCCGTGAAAGGAAATCCAATGCTTCACGGCTACGCCGATAGACGCAATTTTCCTGTCGCCTACCCAGACGCCCGTATTTTCTGTCCCTTTGCCAGCCTGGATACCGAGCCCCGCTAATGCGGCAATGATTCCCTGCTGAATGTCGTCCATGAATTTGTGCAGATCACGCCCACGGCGCGTCAAATTGAAGATGAAATAGATGACCAACTGACCGGGTCCGTGATAGGTGACATCGCCTCCGCGTTCCACAAAAATCGGCTCGACGCCACTATCGCGGTAGTTTTCCTCGTGGCCGTCGCGGCCGACCGTTATTACCGACGGATGCTCGACCGTGATAATCGTATCGCGGGCCAGCCCCTGCTCGCGCATCTTAACCAGACCATGCTGCCATTCGAGCGTTTTGGCATACTCGACTCGGCCCAGCTCCAGCGACCAGCCATAGAATCGACTGGACGACTTCCTAACCATCAGCGCAAGTGCAACAGCAGGCCTGTCGGCTCGGCCAGGAACTGGTGAATTCGGTGCAGGAATTTCACAGCCGTATGCCCGTCGATAAGCCGGTGATCGAACGACAATCCGAACGTCGAAATCTCCCGGATCACGATCTGATCGTCAACCACCCACGGTCGCTTGACAATATTGTGAATGCCTAAAATGGCCACCTGCGGCTGACTGATGATGGGTGTGGAGGCAGTGGCTCCGAACATCCCAGCGTTGGTAAGAGAAAATGTGCCGTCGGCTACATCGTCTGGTTTGAGGCGGTTGGTTCGTGCTTTCTCACCAAGCGAAGCGATTTCGACAGCCAGCTCGACTATCGTCTTCTTGTCTGCATCCTTGACCACTGGCACAATGAGACCTTCATCACGAGCCACTGCCACCCCGATGTTGTAGTAATTCTTGAGAATGATCTCCTTGTCGGTCAAAGAGGCATTGAGTGAGGGATATTCTCTGAGGGCTACGCATACCGCCTTCACGATAAACGGCATAAATGTGATGTTCACACTGTAAGTCGCCTTGAATGACTCCTTGATCTCGTTGCGATACTTCACGAGCTCAGAGAAATCGATGTCTTCAAAGGTCGTCACGTGAGCCGAGGTATCGCGCGAACGAACCATGTGCTCGGCGATTGCCTTGCGTGCCCCGGCCAGCGGCACGCGTGTCACGCGCTGAGCTTCCGGAAGTGGCGCAAACACCGGAATCGGCACCGAAACTTCGGGCACGTGCGCAGCGGCCGACAGCGCCGGTGCGGGCGCCGACGCCGGCACTGGCGCCAGCGCTGTCGGAGATGGTGTGGGAGAAGGCGTGAAGCCGGCCTTAGTGGATCGTTGCTCCACGGCTCGGGTCACGTCTTCCGGAGTAACCCGCCCTTCCTTACCGGTCGGGATTATAGTCGACGGATCAACACCATATTCGCGAATCATCATTTTCACTTTGGGAGACATCAGGCCGCGGCCGATCTCCGCAGTACCCTTCACAACCGGAGCTGCCGGAGCCGTTTTCTCGGCCGCCACCACAGCCTCTGCTGGCTTTGTTCCCGGCATCGGGGCCGCTTTGCTTGTCTCTGCGGAGGCGCCATCCTCGATTACCGCTATTCGCGTACCGACAGGGACCACATCTCCCTCTTTGGCTAACTGAGAAACGAGAACACCGGCCATCTCGGCGGGAATCTCGACATTAACTTTGTCGGTCATCAACTCAACAAGAGGCTGATTCAACTGCACTCTATCGCCGACTTTGACCTTCCATTCCAGGATGGTCCCCTCCAGGACCGACTCACCCATTTGCGGAACAAGAACATCCATAGTCATATACTGGACCCTTATCGTTTACATTCACTCATATGCGGAATCAGGACTAAATATACATATGTTTGAAGTTGGCCGTCAAGCCCGGAACCGTACCCGGATCTCAAGCGATTTCCAGCATCCGCTCCAGGGCGAGCCTTGCCTCGCTTCGATCGGGCTCTGCTACTTTTATCGGCGGAATAGTCTCAAGGTTTTCCAGGCAATATGCCAAATCGTTGAGCGTGGTGCGGTACATGTTAGCGCAGACCGGGCACGTATTTCCCGAAAGTTCAAATATCTTTTTATCCGGATAAACGTGCGCCATGCG
>DATKJY010000152.1:0-5731 GCA_035543175.1 Candidatus Acidiferrum sp. | reverse complement strand
AAAGTCGCGCTGCCTGCGTGCCTTTGCCAGACCCCGGGGGACCCAGAAACACCAGGTTCATCCCTACATTGACCTCCCGCGAATCCGGCCACGCTTCATGAAGCCATCGTAGTGACGCATCAACAGGTGCGATTCAATTTGCTGCAAGGTATCAAGCGCCACGCCGACTACAATCAGAAGGCCGGTGCCGCCGAAGAAGAAGTTCACGTTAAACTGACCCACCAGCACCCAGGGCATGATCGCGATAATGGCGAAGAAAACGGCGCCCGGCAGCGTAATGCGGGTCAGGATTTTTTCGATATAGTCGGCGGTGTTCTTGCCGGGACGGATGCCCGGGATGTAACCGCCGTTTTTCCTCATATTGTCCGCTATTTCCACCGGGTTGAAAACAATCGCCGTGTAGAAATACGCGAAGAAGATAATGATGAGACCGTAGATAAACGAATACCACAAGCCGCCCGGGTGCAGCCAGACCGACACCAGGTTCTGTATCCACTCGCTGTTGGGGAACAACTGGGCGAAGGTCGACGGCAAGAACATGATCGACTGGGCGAAAATGATCGGGATGACGCCGGCCGAGTTGACCGACAGCGGCAGGTGCGTGGTGGCGCCGCCAAATACCTTGCGGCCGATCACCTTGCGGGGATACTGCACCGGGATGCGGCGCTGCGCGCGGGTCATCATAATCACGGCGGCGACCACGAGAACCATCATCACGACGATGAAGATTTCCAGGAAGAACGGGCGAGTGCCGTTCCAGACGAACTCCACTTCGTTGACGATCGCATCAGGGAAACGAGCGATAATGCCAATGAAGATGATGAGGGAAATACCGTTGCCGATGCCGCGTTCCGTGATCTGCTCACCGAGCCACATGATGAAAATGGTGCCGCAGGTGAAGGTCAGAATCGTCAACGGAATGAATGAACTCGACGCCATATGCACGGCCGAAACGCCGTTGAAGTTGATGGTCGTAATGAACCCGGCGGTGCCCCAGGCCTGCAAGGCGGCGATGAGCACGGTCAGATAGCGAGTCCACTGGGTGATCTTGCGGCGACCCTCTTCGCCTTCACGCTGCAGACGCTGCAGGTACGGGACGACCGCGCCGAGCAACTGCAACATAATCGACGCCGAGATGTACGGCATAATACCCATCGCGAAAATGGTGGCTTTGGCAAATGCGCCACCCGCGAACAGGTCCAGAAGTCCAAAGATCGACTGTTGTGACAGAGCCGCCGCCAGTACCGACCCGTCGACGCCGGGGCTCGGGATATGTCCGCCGATACGGTAGACGACCAGCAGGGCAAACGTGAAGAAGATCCGTTTGCGGAGCTCCTCTACTTTGAAGATCGATTTGAACGTCTCAAGCACTAGGCCACCTCGGTCTTCCCGCCGGCCGCGGTGATCTTCTCGATGGCCGACTTTGAAAAGGCAGTCGCTTTGACGTTGTACGCCTTGTCTACCGTGCCGTTGCCGAGGATCTTGACAGGAAGATGGCTGTGCTTGACCAGGCCGGCCGCCTGCAGAACATCGGCAGTAATCTCGCTGGAAGCGCAGCGGGCCAGGTCGGCCACGTTGACCACCTGGAATTCCTGCTTGAATATATTGGTAAAACCGCGTTTGGGGAGCCGGCGATGCAGGGGCATCTGACCGCCCTCGAAACCGATTTTCCGTCTAAAGCCGCTTCGGGCGCCCTGACCTTTGTGGCCGCGACCCGAGGTCTCACCCATGCCGCTGCCGGCTCCGCGACCGACCCGCTTGCGGGCTTTCTTGGACCCGACGGGCGGTTTTAATGTATGAAGCTCCATCTCGAACCCTTACGCTGCCTCAGTTAACTTCTTCCACTTCGACAAGGTGTCTGACCGCGCGAATCATCCCGCGGATCTGTGGCGTGTCTTCGTGAATGACGACACTGTGCGGTCGCCCCAGCCCCAGCGCCTTGATCGTACGCTTCTGCGGCTCTTTGCGCTCAATGGTGCTGCGGATCTGTGTTATTTTCAGTTTGGCCATATTCTTCGACTTCCTTCCACCATCGCTGCTTATGCCTGTTCGCGGAAGGCCTGTTCCTGCTCGCGCGTCCGAAGACTCTTCAGACCGTTTAACGTCGCTTTGACGACGTTATTCGGATTACGGCTGCCCAGCACCTTGGCCAGAATGTCCTGCACTCCGACCGCTTCCAGGATTGCGCGGGCCGCGCCGCCGGCAATCACACCGGTACCGGGCGACGCCGGACGCATGACCACCGTGGTTGCGCCGTAACGACCGTCGATACGATGCGGGATCGTACCTTCGGACAAGTTCACCCGACTCATCGAGCGACGCGCCGAATCGGTACCTTTGCGAATGGCTTCCGACACTTCCGAGGCTTTCCCCAGACCGATGCCGACTTTGCCATTCCGGTCGCCCACCGTCACCAGTGCGGTAAAGCTGAAGCGCCGACCGCCCTTGACGACTTTGGCCACCCGATTGACGCTAATGACCTTTTCCTCGAATTCGGGAGTTTCTGTTTCAAATCTTGCCAATCGTCACCTCATATCTCACACAACAAAACAATCTTCAAAACTTCAAACCGCCCTCGCGGGCGCCGTCGGCCAGCGCCTTCACCCGGCCATGGAAACGGTTACTGCCGCGATCGAACACGACCCCTTCGATTCCCTTCGCCTTGGCCAGTTCGGCGATTTTCATTCCGACCAACTTGGCCGCTGCCGTCTTGTTGGCCTTGCCAAGCTTGTCCTTGAGCTCTTTCGAATTCGACGATATCCCGACCAGCGTGACCGCTTTCTCATCGTCGATAATCTGGACAAAGATATTCTTCAGCGATTTGGCCACGCACAACCGCGGACGTTCCGCCGTCCCGAGGACATGGCGACGTACCCGCTTGCGGCGACGTTCCGCCTGTTCGTCTTTAATGATATTTCTGTCAGCCATCGTTCTTCACCTATCCTGCGGTCTTGCCGGCTTTCTGGCGGACCTGCTCGTCGACATACCGGACGCCCTTGCCCTTGTACGGCTCCGGCGGACGGAACGAGCGAATCTTGGCCGCAACCTGGCCCACCATCTCTTTATCAATACCCTGAATCGTGATCCGGTTCTCCTTGGCTTCGACGCTGATCGTCACGCCTTCCGGAGGAATCATCACGATGGGGTGCGAGAATCCAAGATACAAAACGAGCGCCCGCCCCTTGATCTCGGCGCGATAACCGACGCCGATAATCTGCAGTTGGCGCCTAAAGCCGTCTGACACCCCGAGGACCATGTTGTTGATCAGCGCGCGCGTCAGGCCATGCAGCGCGCGATGTTTTTTCAGATCGGTCGGACGGGTCACGTTCACGCCGTGCTCACCCATAGCCACCGTGATGTCCGGGTGGAGTTCGCGGACCAGCGTTCCCTTAGGGCCGCTCACGGTGATGGTTCTGCCGGCAATAGCGACTTTCGCCTTGGGCGGAATCGGTACCGGTTTCTTGCCTATACGAGACATACTTGTTGTTTCCTTCCTCTACCAGCAGCGTACCATGAGCTCGCCACCGACGCCCCGCTTGGCGGCGTCATGATTCGTCATCATACCCTGAGACGTGGAAATAATCGAGATACCCTGGGTGAAGCGAGTCGACAGACGCACGGCTTCGGCATCGACATACTTGCGCAGCCCGGGGCTGGATAACCGCTGCAGGCCCCTGATTACGGGAACGTCGCCACGGCTGTATCGAAGATACACGCGCAGAATACCCTGCTTGTTGTCGGGCAGGTCGATGTAATCGCGGACGAAGTACGTCTCTTTCAGAATCCGGACGAGTTCGCGCTTCACGTTCGAAGCCGGGACATCAACGGCCGGCTTGCGCGCTTTGGAACCGTTGCGGATCCGGGTTAACAAATCAGCGACCGGGTCGGTCATGCTCATAACACGTTACTCCACTCTCACTCTCGAGTTTACCAGCTGGCCTTGACAACACCCGGCAGTTCTCCGGATAGAGCCATCTGACGAAAACAAATACGGCACAGCCCGAACCGGCGCATATACGCCCGCGGTCTCCCGCAGCGCCGACACCGGTGGTAGGCCCGGACCGCAAATCGCGGCGTCCGTTTCTGCTTCTCTATCAAACACCTTTTTGCCATGCGTCTCCTACTTGCGGAACGGCATTCCCATCTCAGCCAGCAGTTGACGCGCTTCGTCATCACTCCGTGCGGTGGTGGTGATGCAGATCGTCATCCCGCGGACTTTATCAATTTTATCATAGTCGATCTCGGGGAAGATCAACTGCTCTTTCAAACCCAGGTTGTAGTTGCCGCGTCCGTCGAACGACTTCGGGTTGACGCCGCGAAAATCGCGAATTCGGGGCATGGCGACATTGATCAGGCGATCCAGAAATTCGTACATCCGCTCCCGGCGCAGCGTGACGGCGCAGCCGATAGCGACGCCTTTGCGCAGCTTGAAGTTGGAAATACTCTTGCGCGCCTTGGTGATCTGGGGCTTCTGTCCGGTGATGGCCGTCAGGTCGCCCACCGCCGCCTCAAGACTTTTGGCGTTCTGGGTGGCTTCGCCGACACCGATGTTCACCGTGATCTTCGAGAGGCGCGGCGCCTGCATGATGGACGTGTACTGGTTGTCCTTCATCAGCTTCGGCAGCACTTCTTTCGTGTATTTTTCCTGCAGTCTGGTCATAGCGTTGTCCCTCAAATCTGCTCCCCGGTCTTGTGGCAGATCCGCACCCGCCGCTTGACGCCATCCTCTTCGATCACTTTCACCGCAATCTTGGTCGGACCGCCCAGCGCCGGGCTGTACAACGCCACGTTGCTCAGATGGATCGGAGCCTCTTTGGTCACGACGCCGCCCTTAGGGTTCTTTTGCGACGGTCGCTGGTGTTTCTTGCGACGGTTGACTCCCTCGACGAGGATTTTGTCCTTGTCCGGGAATACGTGCAACACCCGTCCGGTTTTGCCTCGGTCCTGGCCGCTTCGTACGTAGACCGTATCGCCTTTTCGTATATTCATAGTCTCTGCTCCCGCTTACAATACTTCCGGGGCCAATGAAATGATCTTCATGAACTGCTTCTCGCGCAATTCGCGCGCCACCGGGCCGAAAATACGCGTGCCGCGCGGCTCGTTCTGCTCGTTAATAATCACCGCTGCGTTGTCCGAAAACCGAATCAACGAACCGTCCTTGCGGCGAAGCTGCGAAGTCGTACGGACCACGACCGCTTTGCAGACTTCCGACTTTTTCACTGTCCCGCCGGGAATCGCTTCCTTGACGGCGACCACGATAATGTCGCCGATAGTGGCGTATTTCTTCTTGCTGCCGCCGAGGACGCGGAAACACATGGCGCGTTTCGCGCCCGAATTATCCGCCACCGACAGTACCGTATATTCCTGAATCATCTCCGAACACCTTCCTCCGCTGCCGGCGAGTTTACTTGGCGCGTTCCACGATCTCGATGAGGCGCCAGCGTTTGGTTTTTGACAATGGCCGCGTCTCCGCGACCCGGACCGAATCACCCACCTTCGCTTCGTTCTTCTCATCGTGGGCATACAGCTTGGACGATGTCTTCACCGTCTTCAAGTAGAGCGGGTGCTTCATTGTCCGGTCGATTCGAACCACGATCGTCTTGTCCATCTTGTGGGAGACCACGGTCCCGACACGGACTTTCCGCCTGGCCCGGTTTGCAGTTTCAGCCATCTCTATAGCTCCTACTCGTTCTTATCTTTCTTCGTCGCAGCGACGCCCAGAATGGACGTC
>DATKJY010000151.1:0-5237 GCA_035543175.1 Candidatus Acidiferrum sp. | reverse complement strand
CAGGGCCTTCGCGCAAGAGTCCTGACGGGGCACGGTTGGCCCAGCGTTCAATCTTGCCACCTTCAGGGTCTGGAGTGTTCTGATCCAGGCCAGTGATTTCGAGCGCCCGGCTGTTGACCCACGCGGTATGCTGGTCTTTCGAGAATAGAAACGCCGGGCGTCCGCCCGTGACGCTGTCGAGCATGAATCGGTCCGGTTCGATCCGTTTCACAAATCGATCAGGAGCGTAACCGTCGCCGACAATCCAAGCGTCTTTGGGCTGATTTGCGGCAAAGGCGTGGATCTTCTTCAAGCATTTTTCGAGTGAATCGACGCCGTCGAGATTAATACGTCCGAGTGAAAGCGCAAAATAGTAGAAGTGCGTGTGAGCATCGACAAATCCCGGCACGACAGTTTTTCCCTTGAGGTCAAGATGAGAGTAGCTCCTGAAATCGGGGTCGTGTTGCAGGCGGTTGCCGATGGCGACGATGCGGTTTTTGTATATAGCAAGTGAATCAACATGCAATCCGTAGGCCTGCGTGTAAATGCGGCCGTTATACAGCAAAGTTTTCGCTTTCAAAGCGAGCTCCTTTCACTCTGACATCTCCCTCACGTTTGGTCAGGCCAATGCGGTCGGTCTCTTCGAGAATCGGGATGGCGAATTTGCGGGAGAATCCAAATCGATCGCGCAGATCGGTCACTTGAAGTCTTCCGGCGCTGTGGATGCGTTCTTTGATATATCCGACTATCTCGCGCCAACTTTCACTCAAGAAGATGAATTCTGAACCGCACTTGTAACCTTCGCCGGACTCGAGGATGAATTTGATGGCTTGCTGATGATTTTTCCCCGGCGCCGCAAGCGAGGCCAGGGTCGGTGGCGCGAACGGATTGGCTTTGAGTTCCGCCATGATCCGATCGTGAGCTTCTTTGATGGCGCCCTTCAGACTCATGCCGCGACCGGCGAGATTGTAGCGGTCGACGATTTTCTCCAGTTCGCCGCGAGAAAGCAGAAACTCTATGAGCGCCGCGGTCGTTACTTCTGGGAAGGCAGACAGATCGTTGATTTGCTCGATGGCCAAGCCCTTGAGATGCGGATGCTCGCGTAGATACTGCTCCATCCGGGTTTTGAAGTCGATGACCGCCTGCTCGAGAAATTGAGTATGGAATATCCAAGTCTTGAGTCGCCCGAGTGTTCTTGCAGCCGCCAGACGTTCGACGGCGGCACTGATGTCACTGTGCGAGAAATCAGACTCCCGCAGAAGGTTATCCTGAGGCGCCAGGCAGGTCTTTTTCAGTTCCGACATGATTATGTCATCGAGTGCCCCACTCGAACGGAGAAGCAGATAATCGAGAGACGCAAGGTCGCGCCGGCGCGGGAAATGCAGCAAATGATCCAGCACCATACCGCCGCCGAGCGTAACCATGGGGGTCGGCAGACGAATGATAAAACGATCCCCCACCAGAGTGTAAACCGGATCGTCGGGCCGAAAGAAGACGACGCCGCGCGCGCCGGGTTTAATTTCGGAAGTCTCAAAAATACGGACCTCTCCCTCCGCCTCTGTGGTGCCTACGATCAACAGAATGCGCCGACGATCCTTGAGAGCTACCGGGGCATCGGCGAGCATCTCCACAGAGAGAGCAAGAACGGAATGATCAACGAAGTATGTGAGGTCCGGACGATCGGAGATGACTCCGCCGCGAATCAGCAATTCCTTTTCTATACCGGAAAGAGCGACGGCGGTTCGCTGGCCGGGATTGACCATCGTGACGTCTTCGCCGTGAGTCTGGAGCGAGCGAACTTTGCCGGTCACGGCCGCAGGCCAGACGGAGACCGTCTGCTGGACTGACAGCGCTCCGCCGCGAAGGGTCCCGGTGACAACCCCGCCTATACCGGCGCGGACGAAAGAGCGGTCGATGTATAATCTGGCCTTACCAATATCCCGTTTTGCGGCGATTTGTTTGGGCAGCTGGTTCAAATGAGCGGTCAATTTGTCGAAGCCGTCGCCGCGAATGGCCGAGACACGGAAGATTGGAGAATCGCCAAGAAACGAGCCTTCGACCTTAGCTCGAATTTCATTTTCCAACAGATCGACCCAGTCAGGTTCGACCATATCAATTTTGTTGATCACAATCATACCGGACTTGATGCCCAACAGTTTGACAATCTGAAAATGCTCCTGGCTCTGCGGCATCCAGCCATCATCGGCGGCAATCACCAGCATAACGACGTCAATACCACCCGCTCCGGCAATCATGTTCTTGACAAAACGCTCGTGTCCGGGGACGTCGACAAGGGCAATGTGCTCATTATCAGGAGTCGTATAGAATGCGAAGCCGAGATCGATAGTCATGCCCCGAGCCTGCTCTTCAGGCAGGCGGTCCGGGTCGGTGCCGGTGAGGCGCTTGACGATGGCTGACTTACCGTGGTCGATATGCCCGGCGGTGCCAATGACAATCATAACGCGTGCGGCCCTTCATCAGGAAATGATTGACCGAATGGCATCTTCAATGGCAGGAAAATCAGCGGGGTCAACAGCTTTGAGATCGAGCAAGAAGCGGTCATCTTCGATGCGACCGATGACAGGGACCGGAAGTGCGCGGGACTTCGCCATGAGCTCCTCCGCATTGTGATTGGATCCGAAAACGACAGCCACCGATGGTATATCAGATTCCGGAAGGGCACCGCCACCGATAAACGCTTTGGTCGCCTCGACACTGAGACCTTCGGGGTTCCCCAATCGCTTGATCATATCCTTCGCATGACGGTAGAGATCGGACACCGGCATAGACAACATGCGCCACAAGGCGATATCGTTTTGCGAAGTCCCGTCCAGGTATGCCCTAAGCAGGCGCTCAAGCATTGCGAAGACCACCTTATCGACGCGAGCAGTACGGAACAGCGGGTTCTTCTTCACTTGAGCGATCAACTCGGAGCGACCGACAATCAGGCCGGCCTGCATGCCGCCAAGCATCTTGTCGCCTGAGAAACAGGTCAAGTGAGCTCCGGCGCGCACGGACTGCTGGACGGTTGGCTCAGCATACCCTAAGATAGGTTTCGTCGGCACGAACACACCGCTGCCGAGATCATTGATCACGGGCAATTTGTGTTTGTGGCCCAGAGCAACCAAGTCGCGCAACGGAACCTCCTCGGTAAACCCCGCCTGAATAAAATTGCTCTTATGCACTTTCAGAATCAGTGCAGTACGCTCATCGATGGCGTTTTCATAATCGGCAAGGGTGGTGATGTTGGTAGTGCCGACTTCGCTCAACCGAGCCCCGGCCCGCTTGAGGATATCCGGAATTCGGAAGCCGCCGCCGATTTGCACCAATTCGCCGCGGGATATCAAAACCGCCTTGTGATTAGCTAACGTATTCAAAATAACGAACAGGGCGGCGGCGCAGTTGTTGACCACCGTCCCACTCTCTGCTTCCGCCAAGAGGGCAAGATATCGCTCGCAGGCTATGCCGCGCGAGCCGCGAGCGCCGGTGGCAAGATCAAACTCCACATTGCTGTAGCCGGACAGCACAGATCTTACGCTGTCAAACATAGCTTCCGATAGCGGCGCTCGCCCGAGATTGGTGTGCACGATAACGCCCGTGGCGTTGATGACGCGGCTGATCTCCGTTCGCTTCAAAGCGGAGAGCGCTGCCTCGATCCCTGCAAGAAAATCCACAAATGTAAGCGGAGTCTTCCGCTCCCCCAATTTTTTCTTACTCTTGGCTATTGCCTCTTTGACGATTTGTGCCGCTGCCGGTCGCGGGACCAAAGCAATCGCCGATACAAGTCGCTCGTCCTGGAGGAGCTCTTCGACCGACGGAAAATCGCGGGGCTGGGAGATTATTTCTTTGGCCATAGTTTCGGATTATATGCAATGTACGCCAGTACGCGCCCGACATTCGACAGCGATTCCGCGGAGCATTTGTCCGGCGTATCCTGATCGGTATGCCAGTAGGGGTAGTCGAAATCAATCAGGTCGACCGACGGTACCCCGCCGGCGTTGAGTGACAGATGATCGTCCATGACAATATGTTTGACGGAATCAATGAAGGTGTGAATGCCCAATTGAGAAGCGGTCTTCCAGATCATGTCGTCGAGCGGCTTATTATACTGATCGGAAAATCCTTCGCGGTATATCTGTTGATCCTTGTCTCCGATCATGTCCAGAACGATGCCGAATCGATATCGGCCGTGAATATTCGATGAGCCGAAGTACTTCGAACCGAGCAGGTAATATTCCGTATCTCCTTCCTTACCCCAGTCCTCGGCATCGACTAGTACGAGATCGATATCGGCTGGCGGTGGTTGTGTCGCAAAGAGTCGCGCCAGTTCCATCAGGACGGCCACGCCGGAGGCGCCGTCGTTGGCGCCGGCGATAGGCTTGTCTTTCAGGGATGTATCGCTCGGATAATCGGTGCGTGGCCGGCTGTCGTAGTGGGCCAGAAAGACGAGGCCCGGCTGGTCCGTCTTCTTCCCCGGAACATGAATAATGATATTTATCGCGTGCATCTGCGATTTGGAGTACGGGTCAAAGAAGTTGAACGCCTGTGAATCGACGACTACACCAAGCGCTTTCATGGATTCATACACATAGGTGCGGCAAGCCGCCGAGGCAGCCGTGCCGGGCACACGCGGACCAAACGACACCTGCTTGGTCAGATCGTCGAATGCCCGGTTGCCGTCAAATGGTGGCGGCGTCACCGATGCCGTGGAGCAGCCCAGAAAGACAAGGAAAGTTGAAGCTACCAATAGAGTTGAAACACGCACGCGAGCAATTAGGGGGAATCATCAGGAGGTGTCAAACGAAAAGATATCAGAAGCGGATCTCGGCCCAGATCTGAAGCTGGCGGACGTGGCTCTTGCGTTTGGCCCAGTTGTCATTGGTGTCCTGCCAGAGAGCGGTAAGTCCGCCTTTCAATTGCTGACTGAACTGGTAGCCGATAACCGGCGTCACCGTGAAATCGGATTTATCGGTATTCGACACGAACGGCTGGCCGGGGGTCCGGGAATCGCCGGTGTTGACATTCTTTCGAATGCTGAGGTCGATCGTCATGACCGAGCTGAATTTCAACTTGCCGAACAGCGGAATGGCGATACCGCCGGGGGCCGTGAACGAATAGCGGGTGGTGATGGCCCAGGATTTCTTAAAGGTACGTGTTTCCGTCTGCAGCTCGCCGTTGGTGGGACTGTACCGTTTGTCATTGGACGACCCGGTCGAATAGGAACCGGACAGTGAGAGCGAACGGAACAGCTTGAAATT
>DATKJY010000150.1:0-6477 GCA_035543175.1 Candidatus Acidiferrum sp. | reverse complement strand
GTTCCCGCATGTGAATACAATCCGTTCGAGGCAGTCAAGACAAATGTTCTCGGCGCCCAGAACGTCATTGAAGCAGCGATCGATCGGGGTGTCAGGAAAGTGGTCGCTCTGAGCACCGATAAAGCCGCGGCCCCGATCAATCTCTATGGCGCCACCAAACTATGCTCCGATAAACTCTTCGTCTCCGCAAACAACTTCAAGGGAAATCGGGATATCAAGTTCTCGGTCGTTCGATATGGCAATGTTATGGGAAGTCGTGGGAGTGTGATTCCGTACTTTTTGAAGAAACGGCACGAGAAGGTCATCCCAATAACCGATCCACGCATGACTCGGTTCAACATCACGCTGGACGAAGGCGTCAACCTGGTGCTGCACGCGATAACTCATATGTGGGGTGGTGAGATTTTTGTTCCGAAAATTCCGTCGTATCGCATTACCGATCTTGCCACCGCCGTCGCGCCGGACTGCCGGCAGGTGGTTGTCGGAATTCGTCCGGGGGAGAAGCTCCACGAAGAAATGATCACCGAAACCGATGCCCTCAGTACCCTGGAATTCGATACCTACTTTGTTATCCTCCCGTCGGTTCAACTTTGGAACGTCGCGAGTTACATGGATCAACACCGGGGCCAAAAGTGCACCGACGGTTTTCGCTATTCGAGCGCGACCAACTCAGAATGGTTATCGGTCGAGCAAATTCGCACCCTCATCCAGACGCACATTGATCCTTCGTTTGAGGCCGTCGAGCCGATGACTGAGCACGAGAGGCGGACTCTTACCATTATTACGCGTCCGCGGGCCAGAATGACTGAAGCGGCACTTGCGGAATGAGGAGCCTAACTACGTGACAAGACAGTTTCTACCATACGGACGACACAGGGTCACCGAGGATGATAGGAAAGCGGTTGCCGCCGTTTTGACTTCTGACTGGCTCACCCAGGGGCCGGCCGTTGGCCAGTTTGAAGGAGCACTCTCTGACTGTATCGGGGCACGAGAAGTAGTTGCGTGCTCGAGTGGCACGGCGGCTTTGCACCTGGCGATGCTGGCTTTAGGCATCGGTCCGGGTGATGCAGTCGTTACCAGCGCCAATACATTTCTGGCGTCTGCGAGCTGTGCCCGGTATGTCGGCGCCGATGTTGCTTTCGCTGATATCGACGCTGAGACTGGGAACCTATCTTACAGCAGTGTTGAGCGATTGATCCGGGAAGACGGCGCGCATTGCATTAAAGCAATCCTTCCGGTTCACTTTGCAGGTCAGCCATGTGATATAGTTGGAATCCGAAACCTGGCTACTTCACACGGCGCGAGGGTAGTTGAAGATGCATGTCATGCTCTTGGTGCTGAGTATTGCGACAACGGCGAATGGATTCGAGTCGGTTCATGTCGACATTCAGACATGACAGTGTTTTCGTTCCATCCGGTGAAACATGTGGCGATGGGGGAAGGCGGGGCGATCTCGACCGATGATCCGGAAATGGCAACCCGGCTGCGACTGTTTCGCAATCACGGCATGCGCAAGGACGGATTCGTTGATAGGGCTCTCGCCACTACACCGGACGGCCGGGTGAATCCGTGGTATTACGAAATGCACGAGCTGGGATTCAATTATCGGTTGACCGATATCCATGCGGCCCTCGGACAGAGCCAGCTTATGCGCTTGCCACAATCGCTTGAACGCAGGCGGGAGATTGCAGCTCGATACGACGAGCTCATCGCGAAGCGATTTGATCCAAGAGCCGTCCGTTCGCTGACTAAAGTGACAGACGTCAAGCATGCTTACCATCTCTATGTTGTTCAGATTGATTTTGACGAGCTTGAAGTTGATCGCGCTACCGTTATGACCGGGCTTCGTGAGGCTGGCGTCGGCACGCAAGTGCATTACATCCCCGTACCGCTTCAGCCATACTACCGAAAGCTGTATCCGAGCGCATCGGAGCAAATTCCTGAGACACTTTCGTACTATCGTCAAGCTCTGAGCCTTCCCATGTATCCCGAGTTGACAGATCGAGATGTCGAGAACGTCGTGGAAACCCTGGAGCAGACATTGGCCGCGTCACATGTGGGGGCGACACATGTCGGTTGAGAGTCACGCACGGCTGGGTCTGGGCACCGCACAGTTCGGCACGGAGTATGGGGTCTCGAACACCAACGGCAAGCCGTCTTTGCACGAAGTGCAAGCAATTCTCGATTTAGCGGCACATCATGGCGTAAAGATCATCGACACCGCACCGGCCTACGGAACGAGTGAAGAGGTGTTGGGGAAATGCCTTGCCGACGACCATCCGTTCAAAATTGTTACCAAGACGCGCCCGCTTGGCAATAGCGCTGTCCGGGAAAGCCATGCAAGGGGATTAGCTGAGACATTTCACGAATCGCTCAAAAGACTGCGACAGAAATCCGTCTACGGATTTCTTGTACACCATGCCGATGATCTTCTGTGCGAAGGGGGCGAGCAGACATTTGAAGCAATGCTCTCGCTCCAAAACCAAGGGTTGGTCCAGAGAATCGGTGTGTCGGTGTATACAAAAAGTCAAATTGACCAAGTCCTGCGCAGATTTGCTATCGACCTGATTCAAGTGCCACTGAATGTGTTTGACCAGCGATTGGTACGGAGCGGGCACCTGGCGATATTGAAACGGCGTGGCATTGAGGTGCATGTGCGATCGGTGTTTCTGCAAGGACTTCTGCTCATGCCGCCGGAGTCACTAAATCCGTATTTCGAGCACGCGCGGCCACGATTTAGGGAGTATGCACGGTTTCTCAAAGAGAAGGGGTTGACGCGTCTGGAAGGGTCGCTCAGCTTCGTCGCCGGACTTCCGGAGGTCGATGCTATGATAGTTGGAATTACGTCCGCAGCTGAGATGCGCCAGGTATTAGAGGCAGTTACGGCGCGTCGGCTTGTTTCTGCTGAGTTTGCAAGAATCGCGTGTGACGATGAAAAGGTTATCAATCCATCAAGGTGGAGATTAGTGAAATGAGTGCTCATACAGCGTTGGAGTCCAGAGTTGCCGGCCGTCGCGTGGATGAGTCGGGAAAGGCAGCAGTTGAGCCATCGAAAGAACCAATCGTCCGATTGCTCTCCGGCCGGAGATGTTATCTCAGAGAGGTGCGGCGGTCGGACGTCGGACCGCGATACTACCAATGGCTTAATGATCCAGAGGTTAATCGATATCTCGAGACGCGATTTGTGCCGCGGTCGCTTGAGAATATCTCCGAGCATGTGGCGCGCATGGACAGTAAAGACGACGAGCCGTTTTTTGCCATCTGTACGCTCGACGGCGACGAGCATATCGGCAACATCAAGATCGGTCCCATCAATTGGCGCCACCGGTACGCCGATGTGAGTCTGTTGATCGGCGAAAAGCGATATTGGGGCAAGGGATTTGCCACCGATGCGATATCTCTCGTCACCCTATATGGCTTTGAAGTCCTCAACCTAAACAAGCTCAAGGCGGGCTGTTACGTAGAGAACGAGGGGAGCGCTCGAGCATTCGAAAAATGCGGTTATCGCCGCGAAGGGCTTCTGAAAGGTCAGTACTTCATTGGCGGGCACGAGACTGACGCAATACTGCTTGGCCTGACGGCGTCGGAGTACTTTGCGAGAAAATGAACGACACTCAATTAGGAAAAGCCTGGCACCGGAATAGATCATGATATGGAACTGAATCGCTGTACACGCTGTGTCTTACCTGAAACTCACGAGACGATCGTGTTTGACCAGTCGGGAGTTTGTAATGTGTGCCGGCAACACGAATACAAGATAGAGAAAATAGACTGGCCATCTAAGAAGCTCGAGCTGGACTCGCTGATCGAATCCTATCGGGGCGAATACGACTATGATTGCATAGTTCCATACAGTGGCGGCAAAGACAGCACGTGGACTCTGTACTACTTGGTCAAGACGTATGGCGTCAAGCCGCTGGTGGTGCGATTCGATCACGGTTTTTTGAGACCCAGGCTTCACGAGAACACGACTCGGGTGCTGCGGAGGCTGGGCGTCGATTTCCACACGTTCACCCCGAACTGGAAAGTAGTGCAGAAATTGATGTTGCAGAGTTTCCTTGAGAAAGGGGATTTCTGCTGGCATTGTCACGCCGGAATATTCTCATATCCGATGTGGGTGGCAATTCGGTACAATGTCCCGCTGGTGGTCTGGGGAGAACCGTCATCGGAGTACACTTCCTATTACAGTTACGAGCAGGCCGAAGAAGTCGACGAAAAACGCTTCAATCGCTATGTCAATCTCGGCATTACGGCTCAGGACATGTATGTCCGTCTGCAGGGAGCGGTGGACGAACGGGAGCTCAAGCCGTTTTCGTATCCGGCGCTGAAGGAACTTCGACGGATTAACTACCGATCAGTCTGCTTAGGCTCGTACGTACCGTGGGACGTCAAAACCCAATCGCAAATCATAATGAACGAACTCGGCTGGCAGGGAGATGAGGTGGAAAACGTACCGGAAGGGTATTCGTACGAAAAGATCGAGTGCTACCTGCAGGGAGTACGGGACTACATCAAGTACATAAAACGCGGGTATACGCGTCCCAGCCATCTGGCTTCGATTGATATTCGCAACGGACGGCTCACTCGTGAGGAGGCAATAAGAGTTGTCAAGGAGGCTGAAGACATGCGGCCGCCCAGTCTCGATCTCTTCCTAAAATATGTCGGGCTGACCGAAGAGGAGTTTATGGAAATTGCGATGAGTCACATGGTATCGCCGTATCGACACGATCCTTCGAAGACGCGGGGCGGTAAGTTCCTTCATGATTACGAACAATGGCCACGCGATGGCGCCATGCCGCGCGAGGAAGCAGAGACAATTCTGGACCGATACCGTCGCATGCACGGCAAGCGAGCACTTGTGGACAACCAGGAGAGATGACATATGGTCGGTGTATTGGATTACGGCATGGGGAACCTTCACTCGGTCTGCAACGCGTTGGAGACGCTTGGAGCCGACGTAAAACTCTGCAGGCGACCTGAGGAACTTCGCGAGGTCGAACGCCTGATTATGCCCGGGGTGGGGACATTTGATCGCTGTATGGCAAATCTCTCCCAAGACGGCCTTATTGAAGCGGTCAGGGAAAGCGTGTTGTCCGAAGGCAAGCCGATTTTCGGTATCTGCCTCGGTATGCAGGTGATGGCGAAACGTGGGTTTGAAAACGGCGATCACGATGGTCTGGGGTGGATTGACGCTGAAGTGGTCAGGTTACAGCCCAAGGACTCGACATTGCGAGTACCACATGTGGGCTGGGATAATATCGAATGGCGCGATGACAGTGCCATGTTTAAAGGGCTTCCACCCGGCCCTGAATTCTATTTTGTACATTCCTATCACCTTCAGTGCACGAATTCATCAGAGAGCGACGCGACGTGTGACTACGGTGGAAGGGTCACAGTGGCGATTCGCAAGGGCAATATTTTTGGCACTCAGTTCCATCCTGAGAAGAGTCAGGATTACGGTCTTGGTGTATTGAGCAATTTTCTTAAGTGGCGACCATAACATATGTTAAAGCGACGACTTATACCTAAACTTCAGCTTCGAGCGGCCCAATTCGGCGGTCGCCGGCGAATGGTGTTGGTGACCACGAGCCGATTCGAGCAGTCATTTGAGATCGGGGATCCGGTATCACAGGCCCGGATATATGAGGCGCAGGCCGCAGATGAACTGATACTGCTTGACCTGGACGCATCCCGTGAGAACCGGGAGCCGATAGCCGAACTCCTGCGGACAATCGCTGCCGAGTTGTTTATGCCGTTGACGGTGGGAGGCGGGGTCAGATCTATTGAGGACTTCCGGCGCCTGCTGTCACACGGCGCCGACAAGGTAAGCATCAACAGCGCGGCGGTGGAGGTGCCCTCACTGATAACGGAGGCTTCGGCCAAATTCGGTTCGCAGTGCGTGGTCCTGAGTATCGATTACCGGAAAGATGTGTCCGGACGGTATACGGTGTGGACTCGTGGGGGGCACAATCAAACTTGGCTCGATCCCGTCAGGTGGGCGCTTGAGGGAGAGCGATTGGGCGCGGGAGAGATTCTTCTTACGAGCATCGATCGAGACGGGACGAGAACGGGACTCGACTGCGAATTGACACGAGCGGTGGCAGCTGCGGTTACGATACCAGTGATCACCTCCGGAGGATGCGGTTTGGCTCAGCATTTCGTCGAAGGGTTCAAGCAAGGGAGCGCAGACGCGGTGTCCGCCGGCACCTATTTTTCCTTTAAAGATGAGAATCCCATGCAAACGCGCTCGCAGATAAAGAACGCCGGCATTCCGATTCGGATGCACGGGCAGACAGAGGTACTTCAGGTCGCGCGAGTTGCAGACTAGCTAAGGTCTATAGTAATGATACTGGGAATACTCCAAGCGCGTGTCACCTCGAGCAGACTTCCGGGTAAGGTATTGAAACCGATACTCGGCGAGCCGATGATTCAACGCCAGATCGAGCGGCTATCGGCAGTACGGGGGATGGATCGACT
>DATKJY010000149.1:0-3253 GCA_035543175.1 Candidatus Acidiferrum sp. | reverse complement strand
CATCTACTTATACCGCCGCAACCGTTCAGCGGTTTCGGTCTCGGGCAAATCGACAACTTCCGGGAGTCTCCCGGCGGGAGGAATATAATAGGGATACGAGCGAAAACAACTCCCGATTTTGTCATACAGACAAAAACGGCCGCGCCGTCGGGCGTGGCCGTCAATCGTAGCTCGGACAAAGTTACTTACGATGGGACTTACGCGCGCACCTTTTTGTAGCGTCCAAAGTGGTTCTTGCTCAGGGCCTTCTTGAACCCCTTTTCCTGCACCATCCAGAATTCCTTCATGTTGCACGTGTCATATGAGTCACAAGCGCAGTTGTCCTGCTCGGTGCACAGATTCAGGTGAATGGGGCCATCGATAGCCTCGATGACATCGAGAAAAGTGATATCCTTGGGCGTCCGAGACAGCTTGTAGCCGCCGGTCACGCCCTGGAAGGACATGAGAATGCCGCTCCGGGTGAGGTCTTTTAAGATCTTGGCCAAGAACTCACGGGGAATGGCTTCCGCCTCGGCTATCGAATTGATAGAGCCCAACTTACCCTTAGGCAGGCCGGAAATGTGACGGATCGCCCGAAGGGCATAATCGGCTTTTCGTGATAACTGCATACGTGCTTCCTCTAACGAATATGGTTAATCGTTGCTACGCTAATCGCGGTAATATAACTCTATGCTTCCATATTTTCTTGAATATAATACGAAAAAGGATGGTCCAAGTCCACAAAATTGTCAAGAATTTTCTGTTTTCCCGGTCGAATCAGACCGCCAACGGTCCAAATCGCTCGCCGTATCACCAGTAACTTAGTTAACGCGGGTCCACCACCCGACGTCCTGCCGTCGAGGAGTACGGGATTGTGTGAACTTTGCGGGAACTTGGCTGTTACAGGTGGTCAGAAACGGACGAGCGACGATGTCGCGTTCACAATTAAGGAGTAGCTCGTAGTATGGTCAATCAAGTCAAACCCGCCGCCAATCAGCAGGTGATTGTGCTTACACCGGGGGCGATTGCTGAAGTTAAGCGGCTTATGGCCGAGGAGAAGACCGAAAATCTGTTCCTTCGGCTGGGCGTGGCCTCCGGCGGTTGTTCCGGGATGTCGTATAGTATGGCGTTCGACAACGAGCCCGGCGAATTCGACCGGGAATTTGATTTCGACGGACTCAAGGTCAGGGTCGATCTAAAGGCGCTGATGTATCTGAGCGGCACGACTCTCGACTACAAAGGCGGCCTCTCCGGCGGCGGCTTCCAGTTCCACAATCCGAACGCCCGGCGTTCCTGCGGTTGCGGGTCCTCCTTCACCACCTGAACCTGATTGTGGGAGATGGAGGCTTCGCGATGACGCTGGAAATTCTCGATCCGGATGATTTTCTCGCCGATGGCATGCTTCGCCAGGACGAGTTCCTCGACCGGGCCCTGCGCTACGATTGGGATCGATTTCGGGGGAAAAAGGTCTTGGTGCGGGGTTGCTCTTCCGGCATTATTCCGCCGTGGGTTTACATGATTATTACCGCGAAAGTTTCCCCTATTGCCCGCTCCGTCCGATTTGGTAACGAACATGATAACATCGTGATTTCGCGCTCGGGCACGGAAGCTTAGCGCCGGTCACTTGTTCGATAAGTTAGAAGGATAGTATCAGTTATGCCTACCATTCGTTTCCTTCCGTCTGAGACGGTGATAGATGTCGACGACGGGACTGCGGTGCTCGATGCCGCGCTCGATAACAACATCCTTATCGACCACAACTGCGGTGGCAATTGTGCCTGCTCCACCTGTCATATAGTGGTCGAGGATGGGTACGATACCCTCGAGGAACCCACCGAAGATGAACTTGACATGCTGGACGAGGCCGAGGGATTGACGGATACCTCTCGGCTTGCCTGCCAGTGTAAAGTTCACGATGATCTAGTAGTCCGAATCCCACCCAAAGAACCGATCTGGTAGCTTAGAAGCAGTAGCATCTTCTGTCAAATCGCGGCCCTCTTTTGACTTCGAAAGAGCGGCCTTTCTTTTTGTCTTTCAAATGGTTAGACGGTTAACGGAGGGGCGACTTGTGCCGATACTTTGATGGAACAACCAATTTTGAGGTATCTGGCAGATGAATCGTCTCGCCTGTGCTCGCGCCTGTACATTAATCGAACTGGTGGCCGTCGTAGTCATCATCGGGATTCTCGCGTCAGTCGCGATCCGTTCGCTCAAAAGCGCTTCTGATGTCTCCCGAATCGAGCAGACCAAGCAGAAACTGGACCGCCTAGCGATTGCTATCGCAGGAGATCCAGCCCTCGTATCAGGCGGCGGGCGAACAAGCTATGGCTATGTCGGCGATGTCGGCGCCCTTCCGACCAATCTCGATGCCCTGGTGCAGAACCCCGGCGGCTTCACGACGTGGAAAGGACCGTACGTCCGGGACGATTTCACGTCAGGTGGGAGCAATAGCTCGTTCAAAATGGACGCCTGGGGGAAGTCACTGTCGTATACTGGAGGCCTCAACATAACATCTACGGGCAGTGGTTCTTTAATTACGCGTGTAGTGGCAGCATCGAGCAGCCAGCTGCTCCTTAACAAAGTAACAGCCGTAGTCACCGACCTTGGCAAGAGTACGCCCGGGGAAACCTACAAGGACTCCGTTAAGTTGCTGCTGACCATTCCCAATGGCGTCGGCTCGACTGCGACGAAAATCCGCTATCCCAGCGCCGAGGGTGACGCCCAGTTTGACAGCATTCCGATCGGACAGCATGAACTTCGCGTTGTCTATCTGCCGACCAGCGACACAATCGTACGGCTGTTGCATGTCAATCCCGGCCAGGATGTCTATTCGGAAATATCGCTATTTCGGAAGGTCTGGTAGCCGATGCGCAAGGTTCACGCAAACAATCACGGCATCAGCCTCATTGAGTTGACGGTGATTCTGGTCGTCATCGGCATACTCGCGTCGGTTGCGATGAAATCTATGACGGCTTCCGTTCAGGACATAAAACGAGCCAATACCGAGCGAGAGATAGAGTCGGTGGCCAAGGCGATAGTAGGGGATCCCTCGATTACCACCGATGGCGAGCGAAGTAGTTTCGGATATTTCGGCGATGTTGGCGCCTTTCCTCCGGATCTCCAGGCGTTGTACTCGAATCCGGGGAGCTATACAACCTGGCACGGGCCATACATCGACACCAAACTGGCTCAGGATAGTGTAAGCTTCAAGTTCGACGATTGGGGAAAGGTGTATACATACACGCCCGGGGTCTCCCTCAACTCTGCGGGAAAT
>DATKJY010000148.1:0-4239 GCA_035543175.1 Candidatus Acidiferrum sp. | reverse complement strand
ATTTTGTCCAAATAAACCTTTGTCAATAGGGGCCGATAAAGTATATTATAGCGTCAAGGCTAGACAGATCAGTTTTCCAAATATAGACCGGAGACAGCGGTCGGTGCCAACTCCATCTCGATATCTGCTTGCTACAGGTCTGCTCGTCCCCGTGCTAGCCGGTCTGGTTTCCAGCATTTCGGCGACCGATAAAACACCCATAGAGGCAAACCGGCTTCTTCAACATAATGTGTCATCACATTCTCTCCTCAATTGGTTTGACTGTTCTGACAGCGCGCTTACCGAAATCATTTACGCCGACTCCTTCTTCACGCTCCACAACTGCAAAGGGGCGTCACAGGATTACCAGAATGTCGCTGTCCATCCGTCCATCCTTCGCTTTCGCTACGGCAAATGGGGCTACAAATACTGGATGGCGTATTCCTACTACGGCTACGCTGCCGACTCCGAGAATCCGTATATCGAAGTCAGCAATGACGGGACTAACTGGAGCGTGCCGGTCGGCCCCAATCCGGCCACCGATTCGGCCCCGAGGCCGCTTATGTCCAATCCCGGAGGATTCCTCAGTGATCCCGAGCTGTTCTGGTTTAAGGACAAGATGTATCTGCTCGTGCGGCGATCCTGGATGGCTGATTCGGTCGGCTACTACATATTGGAGACTTCGAACGGATACTCCTGGTCTCGGCCGCAGCTCATCCGTTCAGCCAGGCACGAGCATAGTGATTACACCGATTGGCTGTCTCCGTCGGTCAAAGTAGACACCGCGGGGTGGATCAATCTCTGGTATATCAACCCCGGGAAATCAGGGGCACCGCCGGATTGGGTCGTGCACTTGAAGGCGTTGAGCCCGTACGGTCAATGGTACGTACAGGACAGCACGACAGTCGACGGCTCGACTCCGGATCGAATGTGGTGGCATTTCGACATCATGTATTTAGGCCCGGACCGCTATGCGGCGCTGGTGACAGAACAGGATCGGACCGGGGGAAATGACAATACGCAGCTTATGCTGGCCGTGAGCGATCAAGGGGGTAGCCACTGGACTATTCGAAGCACTCCCGTCTTGCCAGGTACGGGGGCGGCCGGAAGCTGGGACTCGGCAATCTACCGCTCTTCGGGTTACTGGACGGTGCGACAGGGACGACCGGGGATCCGCGTCATCTACAGCGCGATTGGCGCGCCGGATCTGAATGGCGCCCGCCAGTACCGAATCGGCGGGACGTTTCTTCCGCTGACCTTCCACCATGACTCCGATAACGACGGTATCTGCGATTTCATGGACAATTGCCCGCTGACCTATAATCCGGATCAAACCGACTCCGATCACGACGGGATCGGCGATGCCTGTTCCGGCCGTGCCGCCATAGCCTCAACGGGTATTAAGGTCGAAATAAGCCCTGTTAAGGATGTCAGAGTCCAATACGATACCGTTGCAAAAGCAGGTGTGACCGAGGAGAGAACCGGCCCTCCGGCGGTTCCGTTGCCGGCCGGAGCGATCGTATATCCCGCATCGGGCCCTGCCGTCTACGATCTTTCGACCTCAAGCGATTTCGATGGCTCGGCCGAGGTGTGCATATCATACGACCCGGTCAAGATCTCCGGTCCGCCGGAGCAGCTTCGCATGCTGCAATACGACGACAACCCGCCATCGTGGGATGACATCACCATTTCGGTAGATGCTTCCACCCACCAGGTATGCGGCCTTGCTGCGTCGCTATCCGAGATTATTATCGTGGAGAGCCCTTGCTGCCATGGTACACGCGGGAATCTTGATGCCGACCCCGCTGATATTGTCGACCTCGGTGACCTCACTGCGCTTATTGACTATCTGTTCAACGGTCAGTCGCTGTCGAGTTGCCCTGAAGAAAACGATGTCGATGGGTCGGGTGAGGTCGATATCTCCGACCTGACGACCCTGGTTGATTTTCTGTTCTCCGGCTCGCCGCTGCCGAATTGCCCGCAAACGCTCTCGACTTCAGTCTCGGCCGCTCGGGCTCGTTGACATGACGTGACAGGCATATCTCGCTGTCTGAAAGCGACTTGAGTTTCTTCGTTACACGCGGTTGCGCTCCAATAAAATTCAAACTTGACTTGAATGTCCCGTCCGAGCTATTCATGCGTTGAAAGCTCACGGGATACCATGAAGAAGTTCCTGCTTGCCCTTGTTCTGCTCGCTGTAATTGTGGTCATCAGTATCGTACGCTCCACCCGCGACCGGGAAGACCGTCAGAAACTGTATAAGGAAGGTCTTGATACCGGGGCGGCCCAGGCTGAAGTTTATCGCCAGCGATTCGATTCGCTGAGCGGTGCGGTGGAACAGCAGAAGGCGCATTTTGCCGATTCGCTCGGCAGGGTCTCTCAATCTCAGAATCAGTTGACCGACTCTCTACGAGGGGAGTTGGCTCGCAAGGACCAGGCGCTATCACAGGCTACAGCGAAGAAGAGGGTTTCAGCAGCCAAACCTCCGGTGAAACCCAGGTCGACTGACAGTCTGGACACCTCCGGGAAGCATGCCCAGCTCATTCTCTCTTACTACCGTAAGCGACTCGAGTCGCTCCCGAAGGATCTATCCGATTACGAGAAAAAGGTTGCCTTGAACGAAGTCCGTGAGGAGACCGCCAAGAAGTTTTCCATCACCGAGACAGACCTGGAGAAGATACGCCTGGCCAACAACCTGACTGAGTAGCGTTGATTTGCATCTATGGTCGCACGGAAGGAATTTGAGTTCGCCGAGGTGCTCGTTGACCGTCTGTTTCTCGAGTCGTTCGCCAACGAGCAGTCCCCGTACCACAAGGGGGAAGGGGATTCAAAGGTCTCTGAGGCTCTTGATAGGTTTCGAGGACGGCTCAACTGGCATATAAGCCACTCGCTGTCATCGCGCCAGAAGCAGGTGATACGCTTCTACTTATCGGGCAAAAGAGAGAGAGAAATTGCCCATGTTCTCGGAATTAAACAGCAAGTTGTCAATATTTACAAACATAGGGCAATTAAGAAGTTACAGACATTGTTGACCCGGTAGCTGTATGTCAAATTCCTCTATATATGGATGGTATTGACTAAGAACGCTGAAAAAGGCGTGGAGAATCCGAAAGCACGTTAGGTGTTTGGATTGAGTGATCGAAGGAGGTGGTAGTAGAACTTAGCTTAGCAGACGTCCCTATTGCCGCTGCTATCTGATGTATTTTTGGTAACAACTTCGTAGACGTAAGATAGAGGGGAAACGCAAATAGGGAGTTATTCTATGCCAAAGAGAAGAGAGGCCGAAAAGTTCGCTGTGACCGGAGAAAAGGACTGCTGGCATTCGTATGGTTTACAGGGTTTGACGCCAAACCGATTTGCGCTGGTAGTAACCAATATTCTCAAGGGCCGATATGTCCTGGTGAATCCCAGGTTGCAGGATCGGGCTACCATCTGACCTCCATTCTTAAGCTGCTTCTCTTGGTTGCGCCGCCGGGCTCGGGCGATCACAGAAAAGGCCGCTAGATTTCGGGGACTCATGCCACAGCATGGGTCCCTTTGTGTTATCCCGTTGCCGTTTGGCCTTTTCGCTTGACACCCATTCGATTTGCCTCTTCTTTCCCGCCACCCATGAACGAGTCTCTGGTCTTTTATTGCAGCGTGATTTTCGTCTGTGCTTTCGCCGGCGGAGTCATCGCCATTCTCCGACGTTGGTCCGATACCCTGCTGCACCTGTTCATCTCATTCGGCGCCGGGGTCTTCCTGGGCGCGGTCTTTTTCGAACTATTGCCCGACGCCATGTCTCACGAAAACAAGGTAGAGGTCAGCGTTGCCATACTTGTCGGCTATATGCTGATTTTTTCAGTTGAACGGGTGCTTCTGGTCACCGGCAAAGAAGGATATGACCACAGTCACAAAGTGATCTCCATTGCCGCCTTCACCGGTCTGTCGCTCCACTCGCTGATCGACGGCCTGGGGCTTTCGGTAGGCAGCTTTCACCCCGAAATTGGCCGGGTAATCTTTCTTTCGATTCTGGCCCATCATGTACCGGCGGCATTCTCAGTGGCGTCATTGCTCACGCTTGGGCGATTCAGCCGGGGAAAGGTGCTGGCGCTGCTTATCATATTTGCAGCTACCCCGGCGCTCGGGGCCAGCCTGTTTGCGCCGATTTTTTCGATGGCGTCGGATCGGGCTTTCGGCCTCCTTACCGGCCTCATGACGGGGACTTTCCTCTATGTCGCCACCGGTGACTTGTTGCCGGAAGTGTTCCACTCCAAGGCT
>DATKJY010000147.1:0-7165 GCA_035543175.1 Candidatus Acidiferrum sp. | reverse complement strand
TCAAGTCAGTCGCCGCGACGACAAGATCGATCGTCTGGTGCCGCAGGTGGCTGATTTCGATCTAATGGTGACCTCGAATGAGATTGAGTCGCTGATTTTAGAAGCCAACCTCGTGCATGAATATCGGCCGCGCTACAACGTGCGGCTGAAAGATGACAAGCATTTCCCGTATATAAAGGTCACGACCAATGAGCCGTTCCCACGGGCGTTTATCGTACGGCGGCTGGCCAAGGACGGGGCGTCGTATTTTGGGCCGTACACGAGTACGAAGCCGATGCGGAAGACCCTGCAGTATCTGTGCCGGCTGTTTACGATTCGGACCTGCAATCTGGTAATTCCACATCCGGAAGGGAAGCCGTATAAGGTCTGCCTTGACTATCACATGAAACGGTGTGGCGGGCCGTGTGAGGCTCTCCAGAGCCGCGAGGAATACAACGAGTTGGTCAATTCGCTCATGATGGTGCTCTCGGGCAAATCGAAGCAGTTGATCGAGAAGCTCACTGACCGTATGCAGGTGGCATCGGAACAACTCAAGTTCGAAGAAGCCAAGCACTTCAGAGATCAGATCGACGCGCTCAGGTCGATGGTGTTTAAGCAGCATGTCGATGTGGGTGAAGTTATCGACCGGGATATCGTTTCGATTGCGCGGGAAGGGATCGATGCGATTGCGGTGGTCATGCAGCTACGTGAAGGCGTGCTGATCGGGCGGCAGGATTTCCAGTTAAGCGCCGATGCGGCAGAAAGCGACGAGAATGTGCTCGAGACGTTTGTGGAGCAGTACTACAATCACCAGCCCAACCTTCCAGAAGAGTTGTTCCTGCCGATGGAACTTGAGAACGTCGATCTCATGGCGCAATGGCTCAAGCAGGCGAAAGGGTCCGCCGTTCGAGTCGTTACGCCAAAACAGGGAGATAAGGTGCGGCTGGTAGATCTGGCGGCCAAGAACGCCCGCCTGCTTCTCGATGAGATACTGATCCAGCGTCGTACACAGGATGAACGGACCAGCAAGCTGGTCGTCAGCCTTAAAGATGCGCTTGGGTTATCACGTTCGCCCCGGACGATGGTTTGTTTCGACATCTCCAATACCGGTGAAACCGACGCGGTCGGATCGTGTGTCTATTTCGAAAACGCCAAACCGAAAAAGAGCCAATACCGCCATTTCCGTATTCGCGGGGTGGTGGGGCAGGACGATTTCACGATGATGCGGGAAGTTGTCGGTCGATATTTCTATCGCGTGCGCGAGGAAGGGACACCGCCACCCGATTTGGTTGTCGTAGACGGCGGTAAGGGCCAGTTGTCGGCGGCAACTGCAGAATTGTCTTCGCTCGGACTGTCAGAGCAGCCCATTGTGGCGCTGGCCAAACGGCTCGAAGAAGTGTTCATGCCCCAGATGGAGAACTCGATTACTATCAGCAAGAGCTCGCCGGCCTTGATTCTGCTCAAACGGATTCGGGATGAAGCGCACCGGTTTGCGATTACGTATAATCGCAAGGTGCGGACTAAGCGGACTATCAAATCGGAGCTGGATGAGATTCGAGGCATCGGCCCAGCCAAGCGGGCAGCGTTGTTGAAAGAGTTCGGATCGGTCGAGCGAATCAAACAGGCGACACCCGAACAACTGGCCAAAGTGAAGGGGATACACGAGGATCTGGCCAAGGCCATTCTGGCGTCGCTTGCCACGCCTTCATAAGTGATTGGCAAGCCAAACTGAATTCGACTATATTTTTATATGCCCATCGAACAAAAAGCCTACACTGTCACCGCGATTACGCGCATGATCAAAACGGCTCTTGAGGAGTCGTTCTTTGACTTGTGGGTGGAAGGGGAAATCTCCGGGTATCTGCATCACAGCTCCGGTCATCGGTATTTCTCGCTTAAAGATGAAAATGCCGTGATCAAAGTGACGTTGTGGCGTTCGGTTGGCGCCACGTTGAAGTTTGAGCCGGAGAACGGCCAGAAAGTCCGCGTGTATGGTGATATCTCCGTGTACGAGAAAGGGGGCAACTACCAGCTCAATTGCCGTCACATCGTGCCGGTCGGAGTGGGGCCACTGGAACTGGCATTCCGGCAATTATACGAGAAGCTTTCAAAGGAAGGCCTTTTTGACGAGACACGGAAACGCCCAATACCCAAGTATGCCCGAACTATCGGCATCGTGACATCGCCCACCGGCGCGGCCATACGGGATATCATTCAGATATCACGCCGTCGCAATCGCTCGGTGCAGTTGATCGTGTATCCGGCGCAAGTGCAGGGAGACGGTGCGGAGAGAACTATCGCCGCCGGGATTGATTATTTCAATTCACGCGACGACATCGACCTGCTCATTGTCGGGCGCGGTGGTGGTTCGATTGAGGATTTGTGGCCGTTCAATACTGAGATGACAGTTCGAGCAATTGTGCGTTCACGCATTCCAGTGATATCGGCAGTAGGACATGAAATTGATATGACGTTGTCGGACCTCGCGGCGGACCTTCGGGCTCCCACGCCGTCGGCGGCGGCGGAACTGGCGGTATGGTCAAAGCGGGAATTTGACGAGATGCTTCGCTCCCATATGTACACGCAATCCAGCCGGCTTGAGTTTCTGGTAACGGGTGCGCGACAGGATCTGACAGCGCTCATGCGCCGGCCGGTGTTCAGTCGCCCTGTGGATATGATCTATCAGCGGCAGCAGCATTGCGACACGCTGGTGCGACTGCTTTCGGCAGCCGGAAAAAACCGCTTTCAGGTTCACCAAAACGCGTTATCTTTATTACTGACGCGATTGGAAGGTCTGTCGCCGCTTAAGATACTGGCCCGTGGATATTCGGTGAGTCGACGTATTCCGGACGGCTTCGTTCTAACCTCTGCCAGCGACATCGAGCCGGGCCAGCAGATGGAGACACGGTTGTCATCGGGCACGATAGTTTCGCTGGTCCAGAAATCCGAGACCAACTGACAGGTGAAGACGTGACGACGAAACGGAAGTACAAAGATTATGAGTCGGCCGTAGAGCGGCTCGAAGAGATCACCACTCGGCTCGAAGCCGGCGACACGAAACTCGATGAGGCGATTTCGCTGTACACCGAGGGACTTGAAATCGCCAAATTCTGCAGCCAGAAATTGACCGACGCCGAGAAGAAGATCAAGATCATCAGTGAGTCGAGCGGCGTGACATCCGAAGAAGATTTCGACGCCGGCGACGGCGAAAACGAAAATGAGGAAGAAGAGTAGTGTTATTTGCGTCGACCGTGACCGGATCCGCCTATCTTGAGCAGAGCCGTCGATTGGTCGACAGCCTGCTCGAGCAGTATACGCCTTCGGAGACGAGCGAGCCGAAATCGCTTCATGCTGCCATGCGGTACTCGTTGTTGGCTGGGGGAAAACGGATCCGCCCGATTCTGGCGCTGGCGACGTGGGAATATTGCGATGGCCCGCGGCTCGGCAATGTGCAGTCGATTCATGTGGCGATGGCGGCGCTGGAGATGGTGCATACGTATTCGTTAATTCATGATGACCTTCCCTGCATGGACGACGATGACCTTCGCCGCGGCATTCCCACCTGCCACAAAAAATTCGGCGAAGCAGTCGCAGTGCTCGCGGGGGATGCGCTTCATGATGTCGCGTTCGAGTTGATCGCCAAAACCGGCTCAATTCAGGCGGTGGCAGAGTTGGCCCAGGCAATCGGTACGCTTGGCATGATCGCCGGACAAGTGGCGGATATTGAGGCTGAAGGTCGTCCGGTGACCAAAGCCGATGTGGTCAACATCCATACTCGCAAAACCGGGGCGCTCATCCGAGGTTCGGTTCGGATAGGTGCGGTGCTGGCGCAAGCCGATGAACGGCTAATGGATCGCCTGACGATCTATGGTGAGAAGGTCGGGCTGGCCTTTCAGATTATCGATGATATCCTTGATATTCAGGGGGATCAGAGAAAAATGGGCAAGGAAGTCGGTTCTGATTGTAAAAACCAGAAAGCAACCTATCCGGGAGCGGTTGGTCTGGATCAGGCGCACCGGGATGCCGCCAAGTTGATCGACGATGCCTTAGATGTTTTCGATGAGCGCGAAGACAACCGGCTCAAGTACATCGCCCGCTTTATCGGGCAAAGAGAACGATAACTCGACGCGTAGAAGCTCAGACACATGAAGTACCTGCCTGACATATCCGGACCAGCCGATCTCAAGAAATTATCGGTCGATCAGCTCCCGGAACTCGCGGATGAAATCCGTCAGGAGATCGTCACGGTCGTATCCGAGACCGGCGGGCACCTGGCATCGAATCTGGGAGCAATTGAGTTGACGGTAGCGCTCCATTACGTCTATGACTTTCTCAACGACCGGTTGGTTTGGGATGTCAGCCATCAGACCTATGCGCACAAAATTCTGACGGGACGGCGCGACCAGATTCAGAGCATCCGCCAGTACGAAGGTTTATCCGGCTATGCCAAGCGCGAGGAATCGCCGTACGACCATTTCGGCGCCGGGCATGCTTCAACATCGATATCGGCAGCGCTCGGATTCGCGGTTTCGCGCGACTTGGCGGGCGAAGATCGCAAGGTCGTCGCAGTAATCGGCGATGGCGCAATGACGGGTGGTCTGGCGTTTGAAGGGATGAACAACGCCGGGTCGTTGAAGAAGAATCTGCTGGTGATCCTCAACGACAACACGTGGTCGATATCGCGCAATGTGGGTGCCATCTCGAAATATCTCACCAGCCTTATGGCGGATGAGAAGATTCAAAAACTCCGGTCCGAAGTCTGGGAGCTTACCGGCAAATTCAAACGCCGCGACAAGATTCGTGAGACCATTCACCGGATCGAAAATTCGCTTAAGGGATTACTCGTTCCGGGGATCATGTTCGAAAAACTGGGATTCAAGTATTTCGGGCCGATCGACGGGCATGACCTTCCGCTGCTCGTGAAGACCCTTAAAGACCTCAAGAATCTCAACGGCCCGGTCATGCTGCATGTGGCGACTGTTAAAGGGAAGGGGTATGCGCCGGCGGAGGACGATGCCTTCAAATACCACGGGGTGGGAAAATTTGACAAGACAACCGGGAAATCCTCAGCGGCCGCGCCGGTGTTTCCATCGTACACGCAGGTGTTTGGCAACATCATGACGGAACTGGCGGAGAAAGATAAGCGCGTGGTCGCGATTACGGCGGCGATGTGTTCCGGCACCGGGTTAGTAGAGTTCTCGGAGAAGTATCCGGAGCGGTTTTTCGATGTCGGCATCGCGGAGGCGCACGCGACCTGTTTTGCGGGCGGATTGGCGGCGGACGGCAATGTCAGGCCGTATGTCGCGATTTATTCGACATTTCTCCAGCGCGCGTACGATCAGGTGATACACGATCTCGCTATTCAGAACCTTGCGGTAGTGATTTGTATGGATCGGGCGGGGCTGGTCGGGGATGACGGGCCGACGCACCATGGCGTATTCGACATCACGTATCTTTCGACGGTGCCAAATGTCACGCTCGTCGCGCCGAAAGACGGCAATGAGCTTCGGGCGGTGCTGCATCATACGCTCGACCATCAGGTGCCTGGGATTGTGGCGGTTCGCTATCCGCGCGACAATGTGCCCGTTGCCATGAAAGACGAGATCGGCGCGATTGAGTGGGGGAAATGGGAATGGCTGACGCCGCAGCACGAGATCGTGATACTGGCAGTCGGCACGATGGTGTCGCCGGCGGTGAAGGCGGCGGCGATGCTCGAAGAAAAGGGGATTGATGTCTCAGTCGTCAATTGCCGGTTCGTGAAGCCGTTCGACCGGGCGATGCTTGACGTTATCAAAGCAGACGCGCGGGCGGTGATTACGGTGGAAGAAGGGGTGTTGCGCGGCGGGTTCGGGCAGGGAATTGCCGAGTATCTGCTTTCGAACGAATTCGAAGGCAAGTTCAAGGCGCTCGGGTTACCCGATTCGTTCGTGACGCACGGCAGCCGGGCGCAGTTGTTGAAGGATGTCGGGCTCGATGCCGAAGGAATATTCAATTCGGTCGATCAGTTTTTGTCGCAGCATCACAGGGCGGGCGGGTTCCTTCAGAGGCTGGTATTTCGCAAAAACGGTTCCGGCCACAAGAAGGATTTTTTGAAGAATGCGGGGTAGGGGGTTAGTTGAATTTTCCCAAGAAGATAAGGCCCGCCCGTGGAGTCGGACGGGCCGTTTTTGTCGGGTCGTATGCTGATCTTAATCGCGGAATTCGCCTCACGCTTTCATAGGCACTTTATTGATCAGTTAGAAAGGTAGCTCTTCAGTTCTGGGTACGCCTGCAATAAATCTCCGATGTAGTGTGTGTCTATTTGCACTCCCAAAGCCTGACGAATCCTCTCGGCAGCCTTCTGATACTCGCCCTTCTTCAGTAGAAATTCAATCCAACCCCGCACGTACTTTGATGGTGCATCGGAACGTTGCGCTATCTGTACGAAAACAGTGACGTACTTGTCCTCCTGGTGCGAATCGCGGTAAAGATCAGCCTGGAACATCAATACAGAGGTAGTCAATATTGAGCTGTCAAGATGAATAGCCTCATTCAGAAACTTCTCGGCCCCCGCAAAGTCCTTCACACTATAGTAGCAGTAGCTCAGGTTTAAGGTTGTCGAAGCATTGTACGGGTTGAGCCCATCTGCGACTTGCAGGTCGTAAAGAGCCGAATCAAAGTGTCGACGCCCAAGTTGGATGACCGCTAGGTTGCCCCACGCCGCCCAATTCAACGGGTTTCTCCTGATGCACTCACGAAATACTCTCTCGAGCGAAGCTGAATCGATCCGAGAGGCACTGTCGACCGCCGCATTCATGGCAAACGAATTCGGATCGACACTGACCCAGACTGAATCCAGCGCCTTTGCCGCGGTAGAATCACCGACACTCTCCAGGTAATTCGACAGCAGGAAGCGGGTGGAACCGCTTTTTGCTATGTCCAAATTCGAATAGTTCTCAATTGCTGGTATCGCCAACCCGGGAGTCGCGAAAATCACCGCTCTCGGCAACAGCGTGAGAAGTCCGGCAACCACAATCAGCGAGCATGCCCGCGTGCACCTTGTCCCTTCGGGCGAACCCACCAACACGTAGATGGCACACATGACAAGTGGAGGACCCGCGAGAGCAAACAGGTCCCAATCTCTCGGCATACCCAAACCCGGCGAGAAGATGAACGCAGCGCCGGCACAACCCCCGATTAGAAGCGC
>DATKJY010000146.1:0-8056 GCA_035543175.1 Candidatus Acidiferrum sp. | reverse complement strand
GTATGTCCTCTATCTAATCGATTTGCTTTTTTGGTTCAGGCGGCCCGGAATGCGGCCAACAGTCAATGCCTGAATATACTGCGACTGGAAACCAGCGTCCACTCAAATATCAATGTGCTGGGGGAGTTCGCTGAGGACTTTGATTCGACGGACCCTGTTTTCGATTCGCGGCGGATATTCGCGGCCGGCCAGTTCCTTTAATATGGCCGGCATGCCGACATTCCCCGGGCCAAGCACATCCTCCAGGAACCGATCCCCGATATACACGCACTGATCCGCCCGGCAACCGGCCAGTCGAGCGGCCTCAAGATAAATGGACGGATGCGGTTTTCTCAGACCGTACGTGGAACTGAAAATCGCAAAATCCAAAAATGGCTCTATGCCGAACCGCACCAGTTCCTCCCGGTGCGTCCGTTCGGGGAAAACAGTATTTGAAATGAGGCCGATCCTCCGACCCGATTCCCGTATTCTCTTGAGGATGTCTTTGGCATCAGGATATACAAATACAATCTCCCCCACCGGCTGGTAATAGGCATCGAAAAATCGATCGATAAGCCCGTCCCCAATGGGTATCTGCAGCTGCCTGAGAATATCGATCGCAACCTGCGGGATCTCCCATTCAATAAGCGTCTCATAGGCATGCCGGCGGTATTTCTCCTTTGCGACCTCGAATGCTCGACCGAACTCCCCTTCGGGAGGCAAAGCGAATCCATTCTCCTCAAGAAACCGGCGCGCGGCGACCGCGCAGCGCGCATTCACCTTGTCCCAGTTTGTCGAAGGATAATCGATCAGCGTCGATCCGAGATCGAACAAGACGGCCGTGGGGTGTAGTTTATCCATGGAAGTCGCTACTTCCTGAGCGCCGATTGAATAATCCGCTCCACCAGTTGGTCAAAGCTCATTCCCACGCATTTTGCCGCCATGGGCGCAAGCGAGAGATTAGTCATTCCGGGCAACGTATTCACTTCAAGACAATATATCTGGTCGGGTTCCCGATATATGAAATCGACTCTCACCAGTCCCGATGCTCCGATAATCTCAAAGGCTTTGGAAGCCGCCAACTGTACAGCCTCGGCAATTTTCGCTTCGACCGGTGCAGGCGCTAAATACTCGGACATTCCTTTGGTGTACTTCGCTTCATAATCGTACAACCCTTTCTTTGGCCGTATTTCAACCACCGGCAGCGCCTCACCGTCAAGCACCGAAACCGTCAACTCGCGCCCGGCAATATACTCTTCTACGAGTACCTCCTTTGATTCATGAGCCGATTTCCGTATCGCCTCCGGAAGCTCTGATTCTCGATTCACCTTGGTGAGGCCAACCGTAGACCCGCCGTCGTTCGGCTTGACAATAATGGGAAACGAAAATCTGCCGGCAATGTGGCCCGCAATCACATCAACACACGGTGGCCCATCATATCGATACAACTCCCAATCCGGGGTAGAAATTCCTGCCGATGCAAACAGACGTTTGGTAACTGCCTTGTTCATGGCAATCGCCGATGCCGCCATGCCGGAGCCGGTATATTTCTTTCCGCACAAATCCAGAAGACTCTGAATAGTCCCGTTTTCACCGGCCCCACCGTGCAGCGCAATAAACACCACCTCCGCATCACGATACATTGGGGCAGCGAGCGCCACCGCCAGAGCTTTCGAATCCGCAACACCTGTTGCCTGCGAATTCGAATCCGGAAGCTGCTTCTGATACCGGCCATCCGCGCCAATCAGCGACCGCCCTGAGGCCGGATCCATGGCTGTCACTTGATGTCCCGAGCGACACAACGCGTGATAAATCGCCGCGCCGCTGTTTAACGAAACCTGGTTTTCGCTGGAATTCCCACCCGCCAGTAGCAGTACTCTCATGTCACACCTTCTTCTTGATCGCCCAATATTTTCGTACCAACCACAGGATCACCAGTACTATCAATATCGGATAGACGATGCGGTCATATGTAGTAAAATAATATTCAATCGTCTCAATATGCTCTACCAGATTGATCGATGCATACATGAGAAGGCTTGTGAAAATCAGGTACGATATAGTCGAGTAGATTACCATGCCTACGGTCGGATACCTGCCGACTCCGGCAGCAAGGGCCAGAGCGGCCCGGACGCCCACCACAAATCGAGAGCATATCAATATGAGAGCTCCCCATTTCCCTAATTTAGCCTCCATCTTGCCAATATCATCGACAGAGAAGTATTTGTAGTTTTTGCGCAAGAAGAAATCTCGACCGTAGTTCTTCCCGACAAAATACAATACCATCACCGACGTCATCCCTCCCGCGATTATTACCAGCATGCTGGTTATGAGACTTAGTCGATCCAGTGCCACCAGCCCACCCGCTGCGACTATGAAGCTGTCCCCCGGAAATGGCGGGAAGATATTCTCGATAAAACAGGCTGCGAACAATATAACATACGCCCACACCGGCCCATACGTAAACAGCAGGTCGAGATACTGGTTGAGTTGCGATGGTTGGTCAGCCATGGACAATTATGAGACAGACCGCCGATGCGGCTATTCCTTCTTCGCGTCCGACAAATCCCAGTCGCTCGCACGTTGTCGCCTTCAGACCAATGCGGTCCTTCGAAACGCCAAGCAACTGACCGATTCGAGCTCTCATAGTTTCGACATGAGGCCCAATTTTCGGCTCCTCGGCCATAATAATCGCGTCAATATTGACAATCTCCTCGCAGCCGGCCGCTTCAACAAGACTCTTGACTTTGACAAGTAGCTCACCCGAATCGGCATCTTTCCATTTCGGATCCGAAGGGGGGAAATGCCGTCCGATATCAGGAAGCCCAGCCGCCCCGAGTAATGCGTCGCAAATAGCGTGCAGCAGGACATCCGCGTCGCTATGCCCCTGAAGTCCCTTCTCGAACGGGATTCTGACGCCACCAAGTATCAACGGCCGACCGGCCACCAACTGATGTACATCAAACCCATGCCCGACACGAATATTATTCACGCTCCTCCCTTCTCAAAAACGCCTCTGCTATCATCAGATCATCCGGCGTCGTCACTTTGATATTCGGCGTGCTCGGTTCCACTACCCGAACTTTGAACCCACGGCCCTCCACCAGTGACGCGTCATCGGTCACGGCGACTGAACTATCCGCCTCTGCATGCGCCGCCATAATCAAATCGTACTGAAACACCTGCGGCGTCTGCGCCAAATACAACGAATCCCGATCCAACGTACCAAGAACAAAACCATCGCGAACCCGCTTCACGGTGTCAGAAGCAGGCATCGCCAACATAGCAGCCTTGTCCTTGAGGGCCACGTCCACCACTCGATTAATATCAACAGGCGCAACTAACGGCCGGGCGCCGTCATGTATCGCCACAAATTGCGTGGAAAGCGGCAGCGATTTCAAACCTCTGAACACCGACTCCCGCCTGGTTGCGCCCCCAATAACAATTTTCTGAACTTTAGTGAAACCATACGGATCGACAATTCGCTGACTGACATACAGAAGGTGCTCCTCCGCCACCACCACGACTATCTTTTCTATTGACGCCGCTCGCTCGAATCGACTGATCGTCCATGAAAGCATCGGACGCCCGCAAATTTCTCGGAACTGCTTCGGAACTGCCCCAGTCAGTCGCTGCGACTGCCCGGCCGCCACAATAATCGCATAGGTTTTCATCGGGTTTTCAATATAGCCCAGTTGAAAGACAGGCAAAAGCAGATTATAGAATCAGCATTGCGTCGCCATACGAATAAAACCGGTAGCCAGTCGCTATTGCCTCATGATACGCATCCAGGACCGTTTCCCTCCTGGCAAATGCGGAGACAAGTATCAACAGCGATGATTTCGGAAGGTGAAAATTCGTTATCAAATGGTCGACCAGCCGAAACCTATGCCCCGGCCGAATATACGTATTCACCATCCCGGAAAACGGCTGCACATTCCCCCCTGCAGTTTTCGCTGACTCCAGCGTGCGCACCGAAGTTGTACCTACTGCAAAGATCGCGCCGCCATCCGCCCGAGTTCTGTTAATCGCATCAGCCGCGTTTTGGGAGATTTCAGCGAATTCCGGATCAACTGTGTGATTTTCGATATTATCACACTTCACCGGCTTGAACGTCCCCGGCCCCACATGCAACGTGAGCTCTATCAGCCTGACACCCGACTTCTTCAGAGTCTGAAGCAACGGACGAGTGAAATGAAATCCCGCCGTAGGCGCAGCCACCGCCCCTACTTTGGTCTTGTCTGCAAACACCGTCTGATAACGGCGAATATCGTCGTGCCTATCCTCGCGAGCGATATAATGCGGCAACGGCACATGACCATAGTGCGAGATAATCCTCCGTCGAGCCGTCTCCGACTCAAATTCTACCTGCCATTTACCACCACTCAGGAACTTGGCTAGCTGGACCGCTTCGCCTTGGCCGACGAGTACCCGTTCGTTTTCGTCCAATCGTCTCGAAGGACTCACTAGCGCTTCCCACACCCTCATATTTTCGGGATTGGCTGGACGAACAAGGAACACCTCAACCCTTCCCCCGGACTTTCGATTACCCCAGATTCGCGCCTTAAATACTTTTGTATTGTTGACCACCAGTGCATCCCCCGGTTTGAAATATCTGGTGACCTCTCTGAAGCGAAGATGCTCCCGACTCCCCGTCTTTCGATCTAAGACCATTAGTCTGGATTGATCTCGCCGCCGATTCGGAGTCTGGGCTATCAGTTCCCTTGGGAGATGATAATCGAAAAGAGAAATATCCACGCGGACCTAACGCCCTCGACCAAACAGATTAAGCAGGACCGTCAGTAATATCGAAACGACCAACATCGTTACCACCGGGAAATAGATCGTAAAATTCCCGCGTTTGATATGTATATCTCCCGGCAATTTTCCAAGGAACGGAACCCGGTCGGCAAACATCATCACCAGCCCCGCTACGATAATCAGAGCACCGACAATAATGAGAATCTTCCCGACCTGCGGCATAGGCACACCTTGCCCGAAGAACGCCCGGTTTTACTTGCCCTTGAACAGGGTCAGCCGGTCCAGCCAAATTTGCGCAAGCAATTGCTGCTCCGGGGTCAGGCCGCTCGGCATCGGCCTGCCGTCAAGACACTGCTCCAATCCGTCAAGCGCCCGACGCGTGTCTTCAACCGTGAGTATCTGCCCCGTCTCTTCTTTGAGCTTATCGCGGAATTTGAGCGTCTCCGACATCAGGATCGCCAGCGACCCCGAAGGATTGCGCTGGTGTTCCAGCACTTGTGCCCCCAGAGACTGAATCAGCAGATAAAGCGCATCATTGGACATTGCTAAAATAACTTCCCTTGCCGGTTCTCGGATCCAAGGCTCAACCCAAGATGTTTCGCCGCCTCCTGCGACGCCATCCGTCCCCGCTGCGTTCTCTGGATAAACCCGATTTTCAGCAGGTACGGCTCTACCATATCTACGAGCGTGTCCACTTCCTCGTTGAGCGTCGCGCCAAGCGCCTCAATCCCGACCGGCCCCCCCTTATAAAATTCAATGACGATCTTGAGCAATTTACGATCCAGGCTGTCCAATCCGGCGGCATCGATTCCTTCGGTGTCCAGCGCTATAGCCGCCAATTCGGTCGTGATGACCCCATCCGCCTTGACAGCGGCATAGTCCCGAACGCGCTTGAGAAGACGATTGGCAATGCGCGGCGTCCCCCGCGACCGAGTCGCCACCACCTTTGCCGCTTCCGTGTCAATGGTGATATCGAGCAGCTTCGCCGACCGAACTACGATCAGTTCTAACTCCTCTGCCGGATAAAAGTCAATGTGGTAATATAGCCCAAATCGGTCCCGCAGCGGCGCCGACAGCATCCCGGCCCGGGTTGTAGCGCCGACAAGCGTAAACCGCTTGAGCGGAACATTGATTACCTTGGCAAAAGCCCCCTTGTCCACCACAAAATCAACCTTGAAATCTTCCATCGCCGGGTAGATAAACTCTTCAATGACCGGCGACAGCCGATGAATCTCGTCGATAAACAGAATGTCCCCGTCGTTGAGATTGGTCAGAATCCCCATCAGGTCGCCGGTCCGCTGCAAGGCAGGTCCCGAAGTCGAGATGAGCCGCGACCCCATCTCCGAGGCAATGATATGGGCCAGTGTAGTCTTTCCTAAACCGGGCGGGCCATAGAACAGAATATGCTCGACAGCTTCGCTTCTCCCCTTGGCGGCATCAAGTAATACGTGAAGTTTATCCTTTAACTCCTTCTGACCTATATACTCACGAAGAGTTTTCGGACGAAGTGAGAATTGAAGCAGGTCTTCGTCAGAGCCAATCGGGGCCCCTGTTACAATTCGCTCGCGCGTCATTTGACCCCGACCTTCGGCTTCTGCTCGTTTTTGAATATGACCGTAATCAGGTCCTCTACCTTGGCAATTCCGGGGTTGGATTTGAGCGCATTCTGGATCATCTGCTCTGCCTCAGCCCGTTTGTACTGCAACTGCAGCAGAACCTCAATTGCTTCGTCGGCGAACGGCACAGCCGGCTTGTCGCGAACAGCTAACGGCTCGTCCGCTCGCGAAAGTGCGAATTTGGCCGTCTTTCCATGTAGCTCTGCAATAATCTTCTCCGCCAACCTTCCCCCCACGCCGGGCATACGCGAAAGGGTCGACGCATTCTTAGTCTCAATCGCCCCGGCAATCTCCTTGATCGGCAACACCAGCGACTTGAGCGTCTTACGAACCCCCATACCGGGCACTTGAATCAACAAGGAGAAGAATTCACGATCGATTGGATCGGTGAACCCTACCAACCGTGGATACTCGTTCGACTTCTTGTCTCCGGCTTCAATGTAGTAAATAGTCTCGAAGGCAATCTCCTGCCCGATCTTTCCGTTTTCCTTCAACCTTTCCGCCAGCCCCGATGGCACCAGGACCTCGTATGACAGCCCACCGTTCTCAACCAAAGCCCAATGATCGCTCACCTGAACAAGCGTCCCTTTCAGCCGACTTATCATGCCCGCACCGTTTCGTTATGAAGGAGCGCTCGACAATGGCATAGCGCAATTGCGAGCGCATCGGCCGCGTCAGGAGGCTCCGGCACCGCTGGGAGGCCAAGTGTCGATTTGACCATTCTCTGTATCTGCTGTTTGGTGGCCCGGCCATTGCCGGTGAGAGACTTCTTGATACGTGTCGATGCGTAGGATTCCACCGGTATCCCCGCTTCAGCGGCCTTCAGGAAAATGACGCCCCGCACATGCCCCATGATGACTGCCGTTATCGGATGGGTGTAATGAGAGTACAATTCTTCAACTGCTATCGCCTGCGGCTTAAACTGCCCGATTATTTCATTCAGTTCTCGCGAAATCTCATTAAGACGCTCGGCGAGACACTTCCGGGCGTTGCTCCGAACCACGCCCGCTTCTACCACTTTCGGATGGTCGCCGTCGGCCTCCAACACACCATACCCCGTGACGTTAAGTCCCGGGTCAATACCCAGTACACGCATGACTACATAGATAGACGTAAACGCTTGAAATATCAACAAAAATGGCATATCGACGTTCGGGATGTGATGCCCATACGTCTCTAACTCCATAAAAAACGGGTCGCCCCAAATCCTTTGGAACGACCCATCAGAAGCTATGCAGAATCAGCTAGCTTGCCAGCTTCTCCAGAATCTTCTCGTCGATATCGAAATTTGAGTAGACTTTCTGCACGTCATCGTGCTCTTCCAGAGCCTCGAACAACTTCAACATCGAACTGGCTTCCCCCTCGCTCGAGATCTTCACGGAGTTCTGCGGCACCATGGTTATCTGCGACGATACCATGGGGATTTTCTTCGCCTCCAGCGCCGCTCGAACCGCTTCCAGATCATGCGGCTGGGTCGTGATTTCGTAGGCGCCTGCTTCTGAGGATATATCCTCGGCTCCGTTGTCCATGGCCACTTCCATGACCGTGTTCTCGTCAGCGGCGTTCAACTCTACGGTTATGACTCCCTTGCGGGCAAACATCCACGCGACGCTGCCATTCGACCCTAAATTCCCGCCGTATTTTGTGAGCAGATGACGGAGCTCCGCCACCGTGCGGTTCTTGTTGTCGGTCATGACCTC
>DATKJY010000145.1:0-5714 GCA_035543175.1 Candidatus Acidiferrum sp. | reverse complement strand
GTCCGATCATTTCCTTCTCATCTTCTTCGACGATATTTTGACCGATCCCCGCACTGTCGGCCAGCGATTCAATCGCCCGCTCGACAATCTCCTCTTTCTCATCCTCAGTCGGCTGCAACTCGACTTTGACATCCCTTATGGCCCGGCGGTAGAGACTGATAACCGGCAGAAACACCACATAGACGCTTGCCACTAACCACAAATACCGAGGGAAAAACGAGCTGATATCTCTGCGTGAGGCCCGGCGCGGAAGATATTCGACAAACAGTAAATGAAGCATCCAGATTACGACTAGACCTATCGGCACGAAATACCTTGGATTTATCATCAGGCTTGTGGCAATCGACCTGACAAACAGCGTAGCACACACAGTCGTCACCACTAGTGCAAACGATTTGTAAACGACCGCCACCTGCATCAGCGCTCGCGAATCTCCCGCTAGTCGCACCATGTACTGTTTGCGGCGCCCGCCGAGATTCGGGTACATCGTCACGATTTCCTCAGGGTCGAGATACACCGCCAGCGAATAGAGCGAGACGATATAGCTCGAGACAAACGCCCCGAAAATCACCATGAGATAAAAAAACCAGTTCATCGAAAAAACCCCGGAAATCAAATCCCGGCCAGATAGGCGTTTTCGCGCTCGGACATGTGCGCCGCCTCGCTTGCCTTCTTGTGATCGTAGCCGAACAGATGCAAAAGACCGTGACAGAACAACCGAAGGTACTCATCCACTATGTTCAAGCCGTTCTGCTCTGCCTGCCGTCGCGCCGTCGGCGCCGATATATAAATTTCACCATATGTCTCCCCTTCCCGCGCGGTTTCATCAAGCGTGAACGAGAGGACATCAGTTGGCTTGTCTTTCCTTCTGTATTTGCGATTCAACACGCGAATCTTCTGATCGGTCGTGAACACCAGATTGACATCCCCCGGATGCTCCGTCCTTCCTTCTCGTTCCACCACTAATTCGAACAACGCCTGTATCTTCTTCCCCGGCGTGCGCGTCTTTGCCTCTCGGAATATGTGAAGTTCCATGACCTCGCCTGCTATTCCTTGCGCGGGTATTCCACCCGCTGGTGAAACGCGCCGATCAGAATTTGTTCGAATGCCTCGCGTATTTTCGCCAGATCCCGAAGCGTCAGCGGGCATTCATCCAGTTCGCCCGATTGGAATCGCTCGTTGATAATTCTCTGAATCAGACTGTGGATTCTCGCCGGTTTCGGATCATCTAGCGTACGGCTGGCCGCTTCCACCGCGTCCGCCAGCATGGCAATCCCCGTTTCCCGGCTCTGCGGCTTGGGCCCCGGATACCGGAACTTGCTCAAGGCCGATTCATCCGCCCCCTGTTCCACCGCCTTGTTGTAGAAATATTTCATCACCATCGTGCCGTGATGCTCTTCGATAAAGTCCAGAACATCGTCGGGGACATCGGCCTCCTCCCCCAGCAGCCTGCCTCGCTTGACGTGTGCCGCAAGTATCAGCGCCGACATCGACGGCGACAGCGCCTCGTGGCGCGACTTGACGCCCAGTTGGTTCTCAACGAAATACTCCGGAATTTCGATCTTGCCGATATCATGATAGTACGCCCCGACCCGGGCCAGCAGAGAATTGGCATAAATCGCCTTGGCCGCCGCTTCGCTGAGATTCCCTACACTGATCGAATGGTGATAGGTCCCCGGAGCTTCCATCGCCAGTCGCTTCAGGATCGGATGATTCAGATCCGACAGTTCCAGCAGCGTGATATCCGTCGTAATACTGAACAGCGATTCGAACACCGGCAGGATGCCAATCGTCAGCAGCGCCGACACCATTCCCGCCAGGAACCCGTACCCCATCTGCACCAGTACTTCCTTATCGGGACTGAGCTTGAGATTCTCCATGAGAAACACGAACACTACATACGTCGCCACCACCGAAACCATGATCCGATACCAGTGGGCGCGACGCCGCACGTAGCGCGACGAAAACGTCGCTGCCGTACCGACCACCACCGTCATTAGGGTGATTGTAAAATCGAATCGGTGTAATATGCCCAGCAGCATCGCAAGCACGATTGTCGAAAGCAGGCTCACTTCGGCGTCGAACAGCACCGTCACCATAATCGGGAGAATCGCGATCGGCAGCAAATACACGGACCGCTGTAATCCCAGCAATCCCATCAGCCAGATCAGGAACAGCTGCATGATGAAAACCGTGAATAGCGCCAGCAGCTTAGGATTAGAGCGGAACATATCGGGACGGAGGTAAAAGAGCGCCAGATACAGCGTCGAAAACGCCGCCAGTATCAAGAGTATTCGTGCGAGCAACGGAAGGTACGCCGTCAGCGGATTTTGCTGAATCGCCTGCCCGTGCATCATCTGTGCCATCTCGCGAAGTATCGCTTCTTCCCGGTCCCCGACTTTTCTCCCCGATCGCACGATGATATCCCCAGCGTTCACCACTTCCTTGACATTGGACACTAATTCGATATTCTCATCAACCCTTCGGTTGTACTCGGCCATGTCGATTCGAAGGTTCGGCTGGATGAAATTCCGCCCGATCAAATAATAATATTCAACATCCGCGGTATCCGTCGCTGCCAATCGATTCAGCGACGTCAACAACCGTGCATTGGCAGTTGGAATATCCAGCAGCCGATCGCGCTGATAAATGAGCTCCTTGTCCCCTTCCCGAATGAGAACCGTCTTGAGCCGCGATTCCGGAAGCGCCGCTAAATCCTGCAGCACACCGATCTTGTAAATATCTTCATCGTAAATGCGCGTCAACCTGAGCCGCATCAATTCCAGGTTCTCGTCTCCCTGAAGCGTGCGCCCGATCGCCACTTCGCTCATGAACGGAAACCGCTGGGCCATCGAGCGTGCCACCACATCGGCCGATGGTCCCCCCCGCTTCTGGAGTTGCTGGCGTAACGAATCCGCCACCGCGATAAACGCATTCAACGACCGATACGCCCCATTACTGATCGCCGAATCATCGTCGATCACGTACGGGATCGCGACCCGGATCATCTCCTTCTCGTCGTTGAGTTCGCGGGGACTCTTGAGAACCGTTATCTGAAACGGCGCAATAATATCCTCGTGCGCAGTCTCCCCCGCCCGTGGCACATCCAGCGGCGAAAACAGATCTTCCCCCGGATACACCAGCGCGATCAGCATCGAGGTGACCACTAAGATGAGCGTCTTGATGACCCGTGAGCGCGTCGTCGGCACGTATCTCCGGCGACTCTCGCTGTGGACCTTCAGGACCTTCTTGATCTTGCGCTTGATTCTGAGTAAAAACGAGAACATACGGCGAACTTCCGTTTCGCCCTACTCCTTGTGTTTCCCCGACTCGTACTTCTCGTACGCCTTGATGATATCCTGAACCAGCCGGTGACGAATGACATCCTTTTCCGTCAGATAGATATACTCGATACCTGAAATATTCCTCAGTATCTTCTGCACTTTCACCAGCCCCGATGATTGCCGGTCGGCCAGGTCTATCTGCGTTATGTCACCGGTGATGACCGCTTTCGATTTTTCCCCGATACGCGTCAGGAACATCTTCATCTGCGCGCTGGTCGTGTTCTGCGCTTCGTCGAGCACGACAAACGCCTCATTCAGCGTCCGCCCGCGCATGAACGCCAGCGGCGCGATCTCGATAACCCCCATCTCCAACAGCTTCTGTATCTTGTCCGTCTGAAGCATATCATACAGCGCATCGTATACCGGCCTCAGGTACGGATCCACTTTCGCCCGAATATCCCCCGGCAAGAACCCTAACGATTCCCCCGCCTCCACCGCCGGCCGCGTGAACACGATTCGATTCACTTTCTTGGCCTTCAGATCCGCCACTGCCATTGCCACCGCGAGATACGTTTTCCCGGTGCCGGCCGGCCCGATCGCAAACACGATATCGTTCTTATCCACCGCATCCACATACCGCGTCTGCCCGATCGTCTTCGGCTTGATGACTTTCTTCAGCGAACTCGTGAGCAGCGCTTCCGTCGAAATCCCGTCCGCCGGCCCCTGCCCGTTCTCTTTCACCATCGCGATTGCGTAATTCAGATACTGCTCAGTGATAAAATCCCCATGCTTGATTCGCGTTACCAGATCCCCCAGCAACCGATAAATCTGCTCGACATCCGAGGCGCCCCCTTCAATCGTAATCTTGTCCCCGCGCGCCACAATCTTGCTCGTGAACCGCGACTCGATGATGCGAAGGAATACGTCGTTCTGACCGAACAACAACCGCTGGTCGAGCCCCTCAATCGCAAATGTCCGCGAGCGAAATTCGTCGTTAACCTGATTCATACCCGCCTTAACGGCTTTGGTCCTCTCCTTTTATTATGAGACCCAGTTCCGCAAGTTGCTCCGGCTCGATAGGCGTCGGCGCCCCGTCCATCGGCGAAATCGCGTTCGCCGTCTTCGGAAACGCAATCACATCCCGAATCGAATCCGCGCCCGTCATCAACGCCACTAATCTATCCAGCCCCGGCGCTATCCCCGCATGCGGCGGCGCGCCGTATTCGAGCGCCCGAAGCAGAAATCCGAACATCCGCTCCGCGCGCTCCGCATCGATACCGAGTATCGCCAAAATCTTTTCCTGAAGTTCGCGACGGTTAATCCGCTGGCCGCCCGACGCGATCTCCGAACCATTCACCACCAGATCATACTGCATCGCCCGTGCCTGTCGCCACGGATGGTTGAGGTCCGTTCCCGGAAGTTTACTCGTGAACCCGGCGTCGATCAACCCGAGGTCCTCCTCTTTCGGATGCGACACGATATTATGCATCGCCTGAAATCTTCCGCTCGCTTCGTCGAACTCGAACAACGGAAAATCCACCACCCACAAGAAACGATATTCACCCTGCTTGATCAAATTATGCTCGCGCCCAAGCTGTAGCCGCAACTGCCCCAGTATCATCTCCGTCTTCATCTTTTTGTCGGAAATGATAAAGAGCGCGTCTCCTTTTTGAGCGCCCGCCTTCTCGCACAACTTGTCTTTCACACTCTCGCCGATAAATTTCAAAATCGGCGATTTGTCCTCTGCCTCCGTACGTAGTACGTACGCCAGCCCGCCGGCCCCAAGCGTATCCGTAAACACCTTGAACCCGCACCCCGCGACCACTTCGCTCAGATCGACTATCTCCATCCCAAACCGAAGGTCCGGCTTGTCGATTCCCCACCGATTCATCACCTCGGCAAACGTATAGCGCGGGAACGGCGATGGCACCTCGACCCCTATCACCGTCTTGAACACGTACGGCATAAGCCCTTCAATCACCGCGAACACATCATCCGGCGTGACATAGCTCATCTCCATGTCGATCTGTGTGTGTTCCGGCTGACGGTCCGACCGCAGGTCCTCATCGCGAAGGCACCGCGCGAGCTGAAAATACTTGTCGAACCCCGAAATCATCAGAATCTGTTTGAGCAACTGCGGCGACTGCGGCAGCGCATAAAACTTCCCGTGCTGCACTCTGCTCGGCACGACATAATCCCGCGCCCCTTCCGGCGTCGATCGAATCAACAGCGGCGTCTCGATTTCGTAAAATCCCACCCCGCTCAGATAATTCCGTATCGCCATGGTCGCTTCGTGACGAAGCCTGATCTTCTCCTGAAGCGGCTTTCTCCGCATGTCCAGATATCTGTACTCAAACCTCAGGAGTTCGCTCGCGTTGGGGTTATCGACAATCTCAAACGGCGGCGTTTTCGATTCCGCCAGTATATGGA
>DATKJY010000144.1:0-3227 GCA_035543175.1 Candidatus Acidiferrum sp. | reverse complement strand
TGCCGTGCTGGCTCGACGCGTCTTCGGAATCCGTTTTTTCATTCGTCGCGGCTTACAGTACCTGCTCCTCTCGAGAGGAACCCTCGTATTGGAGGGGCTTCTTATCGTGCTGATCGTTACGGTTGCCGTGAGTCGTTCGGCCAGCGCTCTCAACTCACCGCTTGGGTCGGCAACCTTTGGTTTGGGAAGCGGCATCGTTGGAATGGTGGCTCTTCGCGGCGTGAACAAACGACTTATGCCCGCGCTCGACAGGCGCTTTTTCCGCGAGTCTCTCGATGTCAGGAGGATACTACTGGAGCTCGACAGTCGAATATCGAGCCTTCATGATCGTGCGGCCATTCTTGGCGCCACGCGCACGGCTGTCAGCGCCGCGCTCCACGTCGCCGCCGTGAGCATCTGGCAAAAGACCGACCAGGGATCGTTTGTGATTCTAAATGACGAGGCGACTGTGGCAGTCGGCCCGGACCAGCTATCGGCGGACCAGGGGATTGTTCGTCAACTTATGGCTGGAGCGACCTATGTGGACGCCGATACCGGTGACATCGACAGTCGAGTTGAGACGTATGAGCTCTGGATTCCGTTTAGGAGCCAGGCGGGTCTGATGGCGTTTGCCGGCCTGGGCGCAAAGCTCTCTGAAGAGCCATTTAGTTCCGAAGATAGGGAGTTGTTGGTGACCATGTCCCATCACGTAGGCATGGCTCTTGAGAACGCCGAGTTACTCGAAGTGGCGCGTCGCGAGGCACAACTGACGAGGGAATTTGAAATTGCCCGTGATATTCAGCATCGCCTGTTTCCGTCGAGTGTTCCCGATGTTGCCTCGTGGCAGCTGGCCGGCGCATGTATTCCGGCGGGTCAGGTCGGCGGCGACTACTATGATATCTTCGAGATCGATCCTCAACGGATTGTTCTGTCGCTCGGTGACGTCTCCGGTAAGGGGCTGGGCGCATCGTTTACGATGTCCAGCGTACACGCGACCATTCGAACCAAGCGGGCGTTGCTTCTTCATGACCCGGCTTGCGTAATTCAGGAGCTTAACGGTTATCTCGTGGATTCCACACCTCCGGAGACATTTGTTTCGCTCTTCCTGGCCATACTGGACACGACCAGCGGAACGGTACGATACTTCAACTGCGGTCACCCGCCTGCCCTCATATTGCGGGGGAAAAGTCGCGAAGTGGAATTTCTCTCTGAGGGAAGCACATTACTCGGCAGCTTCTCCGAAATTACAGTTCGGGAAGGCGAGTCTCATCTGGAGCCTGGTGACATGATTCTCATCTATAGCGACGGAGTCACCGAGGCCTCTGACAATCTGGGACGTCTGTACGGCGCTGAACGATTGTTGCAGGCAGTCCGCGAATGTCGAGACATCGGTGAAGCCCTTCTCGCGGATCTGCTTTCGGACATATCCGAGTTCCGGGGATCGGCGGCTCAAAGTGATGACGTGTCTATTGTTCTCGCGACTCGCTTGACCCGCTAGGATTTCTTCCGTCCATTCGTTCCAACAAGTAACACATAGTCGGCCCAATTCCGTAAGCTGCGATGTCCCAAATATCGAATGTCCCGGGAATTATTATGAATCGCCGTCCCAGTTCATAGACCACCCCCGCTATCACGATCGATATCGCTGCGCGCCCAGCCGAAGCGCCAAAAAGGCGTAACAGGGCAGGCGGCTTCTTTCCTATGGTGGTGCTACTTCGGATTACTACGTAGTACCAGGGCGGAAACGCAAGATCGGCGAGGTAGTTTGTAAGAAAGCCTCCGTGCCCTCGCCACATGCTCATGGTGACCTTGCCCCAAAAACGAGTCCAGATGTTATGTTGGGAAGTCTGGATTTTGAAGGAGGCAGCAATGAGCAAGAAGCGCTTGGGTCCTGAACAGATCATCGCCAAGCTTCGGGAAGCCGAAGTGGGTCTGTCGCAGGGCCAGACGGTGGGTCAGGTCTGCCGGAAGCTCGGAGTGACTGATCAGACCTACTATCGATGGCGCAAGGAGTACGGTGGGCTTCGGCTGGATCAAGCCAAACGGTTGAAGGAACTGGAGCGTGAGAACACCCAACTGAAGAAGCTGGTGGCCAATCAGGCGTTGGACATCGCCATTCTGAAGGAGGCGGCCTCGAGAAACTTCTGAGCCCGGCTCGTCGGCGACAAGCGGTGAAGCATGTCCGTCGTCGGCTGGGCGTCATCGAACGTCGGGCCTGTCGGGTGCTGAACCAACCGCGGTCGACCCGGCGTCATCAGGAGCAGATACCGGAAGAAGAGAAGCGGTCGGTGAGTCGGATGGTTGAATTGGCCACACAGCATGGGCGGTACGGGTATCGTCGGATTACGGCAATGTTGCGAGAAGAAGGCTTTGAAGTGAATCGCAAGCGGATCGAACGGTTGTGGCGTCAGGAGGGGCTAAAGGTCCCACCCAAGCAGTCCAAGAGAGGTCGGTTATGGCTTAACGGCGGGTCGTGTATCCGGCAGCGGCCCGAGTATCCTCGTTATGTCTGGTCCTATGACTTCGTGGCAGATCGGACGGCTGACGGTCGACCCCTTCGCATCCTGACTATCATTGATGAATACACTCGGGAATGTCTGGCTCTAGTCGTTCGAAGATCGCTTCGTTCGGAGGATGTGCTTGAAACGCTGACCGACCTGTTTGTTCATCGGGGGACACCGGTCTATCTGCGGTCTGATAACGGGTCAGAGCTCACGGCCAAGGCAGTCAGAAGCTGGCTGGCACGGCTCTCGGTCCAGACCCTGTTCATCGAGCTTGGTTTACCCTGGGAGAACGGCTACGTCGAATCGTTCAACGGCAAGCTGAGGGATGAACTCTTGAATGGCGAGATCTTCTACACCCTGGATGAGGCTCAGGTACTGATCGAACGCTGGAGGAGGCATTACAACCAGCGCCGTCCGCACAGTTCCCTTAGCTATCGGCCGCCGGCACCGGAGACGATCCAGCCCCCAAACCCATTGACTTTGGCTATCGCATGACTAACATTCAAAGTGGTACAACAAACGGAGGCAGGTCACTTGACAATAATAGCATTCACGTATATTATAGGATTAGTAATATATAGGATTAATCCTATATAGGAGTAAGCGAGTGTCTCTGGATCATGCTATTCTTGGGTTCTTGCAATACGGGCCACTGACGGGCTATGACCTCAAAGCTCGCTTTGATTTCTCGGTGCAGCACTTCTGGCCCGCTGATCAAAGTCAGATCTATCGTACCCTCGCAAA
>DATKJY010000143.1:0-4646 GCA_035543175.1 Candidatus Acidiferrum sp. | reverse complement strand
ACCGGGGCTTTCTGGTTCTTGCGTTTGTAGTCGGTTTCGTAGAAGCCGGTCCCTTTGAAGATGAATCCAGCGCCGCCGCTGATGACGCGACGGGTCTGTTTGTGGCAATGGGGACACTCCTCGATGGGGTCATCGCTCATGGACTGGAATTCCTCGAACTCAAACCCGCAGGACGGACAGCGATATTGGTAAGTCGGCATAGGTAACTGCATCACTCCAATCAACAGAAATGGGTCTTTCGACCCACTCCACAGTATCGATGCATTGTAACAGATTGGCAAGGGAAAAGTTCGGGGGTGTCATTACCGCGCTCGGTAGCCAAGACGATTGGGTAGTAACCCGACGGCAAAATTCGCGCGATGTATTGTTTCAAGTTCTGCCGATAGATGCCTATAGAGGGAAGAGTGAATGATTGTTTCGTGCAGAAAGTCTCCTGGTCTCAAGCGCTTCGTCTTGTTCTACATTATTTGCATAATCCAATTCTGCGGCACCAGCGTCTCCAGCAACTCGGCGATGCTGCGCAACGGCAATATGACTCGAATACCGAACCCTGAACGGTTTCGCTCGGTTACCACTCATCGCCGACTTGACCAGATTAGAGCGTTGGAAATTGCCTCCTTGACCGACGTAGAAATGTCAGTTGGCGATTCTCTTGGGCGGATAACGGGGTACGATTCACTTTTGCAGGTGATGCGCCAGGAAATTCCCAACACTGGCTATGAGAAGGAGAACCTCGGACCTGATTCGACGGAAGCCGACACCATGCCACTTAATGAAATTGAATCTACACAGACAGTAACGACCTTGGCTCTCGGGTCACCAATTCAGCCGCTCTACCAAATCGATCTCTATTCAAATGACTCAGGTGGGTTCAAAATTGATGCACGCGTAGTTTCCACCGGAATCCCTTTCCCGCCTCCGGCTGTGGCAGCGGGTTCGTTGATGCCGGGCCAGTCCAAGCGCATCTGGATCGCGCCGGTGGATGACCACACTCCGGCGGGTATCATCTTCAAACTCGGCGATGTAGACACTATGGGAGCCGTCGATATTGGGGATTTGGAGGCATTGGTAGCGTTTTTGTATACGGGAGTCCCTTCACCACAGCCGGTAGTTGCGGCAGCAGATGTCAACTGTGATGGCACGGTCGATGTCTCTGATATTCAGTACCTCGTCGACTACCTGTTTACCACCGGTCCTGCACCCCAGTGTCCATATTGATGAAGTGAGTTCTAGATAGACGTTTGCAACAGGTATATCCCAAGGCGCGGCAAATGATCTGCTATGTAATCGGCTATCGATTTTTGGATTGAACCAACTCCTGAAGCTGACGGGCGTCGGGGGCGTTGGGAAATTCCGTCAAATAACGTTCTAGAGACGTCCGCGCATCTCCATACTTACCTAAAGCAATCTGCGTCTGAACCAGAGGTGGATAGAGCGACTTTCTGGCATCGCTCGGAGCTGAACTCAGCGCTTGTACGATGTAGAACTCCGCGGAATCGGCCGCGCCTAACTTACTGAACGCCGCGGCGAGATTCGCTTTTGGCTCCCACCGGTCGGACTCCAAAGCAAGGCACCTTCGAAAATGCGGTAGCGCCTGGTCGAGATGACCAAGCCTGGCGCAAGTGATCGCGGTCAGCTCCTCGGCTTCTCCGTCGAGATCCCCCATAGACTGCAGGCGGGCGACCACTCGTGAGGCCTGTGCTGTATCTCCGAGCAACTGCAAGTCATAGGCATATGAGGCCACCGCTTTGGCTTTCACTGGGTAGAGAGAAGCAGCAACGCCCAGATAGATGGCCGCAGAATCATATTCCTTACGATTCATGTACGCCTGGCCGACGTCGTACAGGCAGACATCGCAGAGGCTGTCAATTTCGAGGCGACGCTTGAGAAACCGAATGGCCATGTCAGGCCTATTGAGTCGGTCGTTCAGAAGCGCGCCCCATGATATGCACCGGTAAGCCTTGTCGAAATCAGTCTGGTAGTGAGGATCACGCCAGAGCAGACCGTCCAATCGCGTCGTGGCGACTTCCGCATGAGATTTCTCATAGACGTTGGGAAGCACGAGCAATAGACTGAGTGCCGCCATCCTGACCGCGTATCCTTTCTGTTTGCTCCCTGAATTTCCGCCCTCCGCAACAAGATAGGCAACAAGAAGCGACACGGGGAAACCTGCCACCGACACCAAATCCCAGTCTCGAGGAGCCCCCATGATCGGATCGATCCAGAAGGTGAGAAGCAGAGCTGTCACGGCGAAACTAATAAGAACGCTTCGGGTCGGATCTGCGGTCTTTGGCCGGAAGAATGCACTTCTGAAAAACAAGGGAGACAGTAGCAGAGCGACACTGATAGGCGCCAGCAGTAACAGTAGATTGGCCACATCAAGCAAATGTGCTTTTGAAAGAAACCAATATTGGTTCCCCTCGAACGGCAGCAGCGTTACCGAGAAAAATGATGGCTCGATTTTTCGCAGAAGCCAGAAGAGAAAGCCGGCCCCGAGCACCAGCACTATGTTCATACTTAGCGGACGTACGCCGAGCGGATATGTCAGCGGACCTTCACAACCATGGTTGGTTCGGCGAGCAATGACGAATAGCGATAGTACGGCTATCGGAGCCAGAACTAAATTGGATGCGAGTAATATCACCGAGAATAGTATCACCGGCCACGCGCCATTTCGTCCTTTAATAAATCCGACTACATACACGAATAACCAGAGCATAACGCTGGTTCCAAGCGTGTACAACTCGGCATATCCGAAGAAGAGCACGGTGCAGGCGCTGGACAGCGTACCCAACACGATGACTGCTTGCCGAAATCGATTCTCCGCGAGCAACGATGCGAGCTTCACCACTCCCCAGAAACCAATCAATCCACCCACCGCACTGGTGAGCCTGAATGTCGATTCCGGAGGGAGACCTATGCCATGCGAGAAAATCAGATAACCAAGCCGATGAAGCATCACCGGCAGGAATTTTGAAATCTCGTGAATTCCCGATGGCAGCGGCGTTAGCGGCGCGGCACTATTTGCCACGACCGAATACCCATCGCCATATACAAGTGCTCGGGAGCCGAGCAGGAAGAACAGGGTAAGTACGGGTGCAGACAGGACCGCGTAACGCACTGGGGCGGGAAGCCTGACAAGCCATCGCTCGGCCGGTCGACATATGAAATCCAGAACAGCCTGTATACGAATCGAGACAAAGGGCGTCATTATCACGACATAGGCCGCGAAGATACCTGCTATAACGCTTGCCGGAAAAACCGACCACTGATTGACTCCCCAGGTCGTATAAACCGGCCAGATTACTCCAATCAGCAGCGATGCTGGAACAATAACCAACGGTGGGAGCAGAGGGTCAACACCGCCGGGCTTCACCGGCGCTGCACCGACCTCCGCAACACGATCTTGATTAGATGCGATTCTATGACCTCGACTAAAGATGTTCCCACCCACACGATATGCCGTCTGACGCCCGACTGCAACTACAAAACGGCCACCTCCTTACGGAGATGGCCGTTGTTCGTTTCGAATGACGTGAATTGGCTTACCGAGCCGCCACGAACTCCCGTTTCGTCGGGCCTGCCTGAATGATCTCCGCCGGGCAACCATCGCGGAACTTCTTGAAGTTCTCGATAAACAGCGACGCCAACTGAAGGTACTTCTGCTCGTACGCTTTCGGGTCTTCCCACGTATTGATCGGGCTGAGCACTTTCTCCGGCACCCCTTCACAGAACTTCGGGACCTGGAAGCCGAACACCGGGTCGACGCCAAATTCCACCTGCTGAAGTTTCCCTTCGAGTGCTGAGTTCAACAGCGCTCGCGTATGATGAATGCTCATGCGCTTGCCAATCCCGTACGGCCCGCCGGTCCAACCGGTGTTCACCAGCCAGCAGGTCGCATTGTGTTTCAGAAGCTTCCGCTTCAGCATTTCGGCATAATAGTAAGGATGATGCACCATGAATGGCGCCCCGAAACAGGCTGAGAACGTGATTTCCGGTTCTTTGGCCATATCGATTTCGGTGCCGCTCACTTTCGAGGTGTAGCCCGAAATGAAATGGTACATCGCCTGATCCGGAGTCAGTTTCGCGATCGGTGGCATCACGCCTGACGCGTCGCACGTCAGCAGTATGATATTGCTCGGATGACCGCCCATTTTGTTCGGCACCGAATTGGCGATATACTCGAGCGGATAGGCGGAACGCGTATTTTCCGTCAATGTCGCGTCATCCAGATCGAGGAACCGCGTTACCGGATCGTACACGACGTTTTCAAGAATCGTCCCGAACCGGCGCGTGCAGGCGTAAATCTCGGGCTCGGCGGTCGGGGAGAGGTTGATGACTTTGGCGTAACAGCCGCCTTCGAAATTGAACACGCCTTCGTCGCTCCAGCCGTGCTCATCATCTCCGATGAGGAATCGGTTCGGATCGGCCGACAGGGTCGTTTTGCCGGTGCCGGACAGCCCGAAGAACAGCGCGACATCCCCCTTCTTGCCGATGTTGGCCGAGCAGTGCATCGTCATGATTCCTTCGAGCGGCAGCAAGAAATTGAGAAGCGTGAACACCGACTTCTTGATTTCGCCGCCGTATCCGGACCCACCGATAATGCACAGCCGCTGCTCGAAATTAAGCAGAATAAACGTGCCGCT
>DATKJY010000142.1:0-6265 GCA_035543175.1 Candidatus Acidiferrum sp. | reverse complement strand
TGAACCGCTCTGGATCGTCTGTGTAGCCTTGGCCAGCTCCTGGCGATCGGGACATGAGGCATCGGGCAGCTCATGATAGGTGACGGTGGAGCCGACATTGCCGAGCGCGTCATTTAACGCCAGTACCAGGGCATGCACTGCTTTGGGCTGCCGTCGACCGGCGAGAATGAGACCGTTACCCTCCGCGCGAATGAGATCGCGCGCCACCGCGGACAGCCATTTGGAATCAACCGACGGCGGGATATTCCCGGGAATGCTCTTGAGGGAATCGAGCTTCAGTCCCTGTGAAGCCAACTCGCGTGCCAGCGCCAGAGCAAACACCGGGATTTCGCACGAGCGGTACCTCAGCCGGTGATCCGCCATGCCTCCCGTCACGGTGTGGGCGCTTTCGACGACATAAAGGCGATTCATGTCATCTTTGGTCGACATGACCCGGCGTCCCTCGGCAAAGCCGAGCATCGCGACGGCGTTCTCCGATTCCGTCTGAAGAAAATCAGAGTCCAGCGACAAAATGACTTTCGCGCGATCCAGATGAAACACCGGCTGCAGCACGCGACCGGTCGCGGCCCGAACGCCGGCATAGATATTCTCATCGCTGATCGGCTCATATGTCACCCATGTCATAAGCGGAAGTTTCTTCTGCATCTCCGCTTTAAGCCGCGCAAGGGTCGGGGAATTGAAGGACTCACTTATGACGGCTAACCCGGAGCCACCATTTGTCTGAAATTGAGTCATCCGCTCGCGCCAGAAAGTGACGAAATCGTCCCATGAGGCTTCTGCTCCTTTGTGCATCACACCCTTGGAGCGATCCGGATCGTACAATCCCAGGATAGCTGCCTGGTGCCAAATGTTGGTTCCGCCTCGACCTGTAGGATGCTCTTTATTGCCTTCGATTTTAGTCGGGCGCCCTTCATTGGATTTTACCAATATACCGTGGGCGGACATCCCCAGAGGCATGGTGGTCGCATAATAGGTCGGGACGCCGGGTGTAACTTCCTCCGGCTGGATCACGTACGGTACAACTTTTTCCACGGGACGTCGACAACTCGCCAGACCGGCCAGCGCCAGCGACGCCCCCATGAGTTGTATGAAATGGCGTCGGGACCAGCTGTTGTCCATCTCGGACGCTCCCTGCGGGAACTCGCGACGCAGAAATTCGCGGAACTCCGGCGTGTCCTTAATCTGATCCAGACTGCGCCAGTACTTCTTGCCTGATTTGATATTATCGTTCATCATCGATGGCATCCTGAACAATCCACCGGGGGATTCAGGTTTTTCTCTTTCTTCACTTGGGCGGCAAACTCGGCCTGATTCTCGGGCGGCGTCCAGTTCATATTGGTAATTTCGCCGGCCGGACGAAGTGAATTGTCCGGATTGCGGTGACAGTCCAGACACCAGGACATGCTAAGCGGTTTTGCCTGCTGCACCACTTCCATGTTGGCGATATTGCCGTGGCAACTGGAGCAGCCTACCCCGGCATATAGATGTATGCCGTGGTTGAAATAAACGTAATCGGGCAATCGATGCACTTTGATCCATCGAATCGGCCGCCCGGTGGCAAAACTCTCTCGCACCGGAAGAAGCTTCTCGCTGTCCGTGAGAATTATCCGATGGCAGTTCATACAGGTATTGGTGGGCGGAATGTTGGCTTTCGCCGAGCGCTCGATCGAAGAATGGCAGTAGCGGCAGTCGAGCCCGAGATCCCCCGCATGCAGCTTGTGGCTGTACGGGACCGGCTGGATCGGCCGGTAACCGACATCGGTGTACTTGGGCGATCCGTAGTACCAGAAAAATCCCACGATGCCGACAGCCAGCAGAATAAAGCCGATCGCCAGCCCGGCGGGCAGGTGGACAGTCCATTTGGGAAAGATCTGAGCCATATATCAGTCTATGTTATGCAAGTGGCCGGTAACCGACCGTGTGGAATAAATGGACCCATGATTCATATGTCAACCCCACAGGCGCCGAATATGCTGATTTTATTACATTGGTAAAGGGGCTGAACGACTGACTTCACTTTGCCGGCTCCCGGACAAAGGCCTCAAGTTTCCGTCTATAGTGTCTGTGTGAATGCTACCACGGACGGTGTCGTCCGGGATAGCAATTTATTTCGCTTGTGGTTGACCGATTGTCCCGGTTGTCAGATCACTCGGTCAAGCATAACGGCGATAAACAAAGCAAACAAGTAAATTATCGAATATCCAAATAAGCCGTGAAGTGCGGCCGGAGTGCGACGACGCTCGCTCTGCCGCACCTTCACCACAAACCACCCGCCAAGCGCTAACGCCGGCACCAGGTACACGAGACCGGCGCCAACTGCCATCATTGCGAGACTGACCCCGACGAGAACCACGGTATAGATCAGAATCTGGCGGTAGGTGGCGTCATCCCCTTTTACAACCGGCAACATCGGCAGTTGAGCAGTTGCATAATCGTCCTTGCAGATAAGGGCCAGCGCCCAGAAATGCGGTGGCGTCCAGACAACGACGATCAAGAACAAGAGCCAGGGGGCAAGCGCCGTCCCTCCAGTGGCGGCCGCCCAGGCGCCGACCGGCGCCATAGCGCCGGCTATTCCTCCGATCACGATATTCTGCGTGGTGTGCGGTTTGAGCAGCAGCGTATAGACCAGGCTATAAAAAAGGATGGTTGCAAGCGCCAGCAGAGCCGTCAACCAGTTGAAAAAGTACGCGAAAAGCGCCACCCCGATCACACCGATCGCCACTGAGAACGTCAGCGCCTGCGCAACCGTCAGTTTTCCGAGCGGCAAGGGGCGACGACGTCGCGTGCGCGACATACGGGCATCAATACTCCGTTCAAATACCTGATTCAGTGCGTTGGCCGAGCCTCCCGTGAGAAACAGGCCCAGCAATACAAGGGTAAAACGGATGGGATCGTGCAGGAGGCTTCCTTCAAGTACAAGCGCCGTCGCGCCTGTAAATAGCACGAGAAGCATGATGGTTGGTTTGGTTAGTGCGATAAAATCGGATATGGCTGGGCGCACGACAGTCTCCTGTATCGACCCATCATATAAAATAATAGACTTTTTAGCTACACAATTGGACATCACGCCCCTTCAAACCGCGCGGTTTTCACCTCGGTTCCCACCATTGCGATGAAAAGATGCGACAGGAATCGGACAAACCACGATAAATTCGCGGACACACCGTGATCGAGTTCGCCCGCAAAGCCGATTGTTCAGAAGAATTCCTGCCTCGTTTGTCAATCGAATACAGGCTCTGAAACGGGCAATATTTTCCACAATCGGTGTGGATAAGCTGTGCGTGATCTGTGTGCTTCTCCGTAACCGCTTGACAGTCAATAAAGTGGACTCAACTTTCTTGTTGTGTCAGACCCACTAGATATGTCGTGATGAATCCTGTTCGGCTAATAGATTATTTCTCAACCGATTAGAAAACCTCATAAGTTTTTAGCACAACTTTCACCGTTCATTTTCGAAGCGTCTGGAATGCTCAAAATGCCGTACCTTATGCACTCCCAACAGCATACGGGATTCACCCGAAAAAACACCATTTTTTGTGGTATTGAATTCGTATACCCCAATATATTGTGCCGCTTCTGAAGAAGTGGTCGGCGCTTTGTCTACGCCAGTACCAGCCGAAGCATCGTTCTTTGTAACGCATGAAATGGGAAAAAAGGGAAATTTCTATAAGTCTCGTCGTTTGTCGGTCCGGGCGGAATATGGACAGTTTTGCTCGTAGAGTATAGATGGAACGAGTCATAGGAGGTGCAGTGTGAAGATAGATCGGTTCTTTACCCGCGAGGGGGAATCTCCGTACAGCCGAATTCCGTTCGCCCGGCGATCATCGGAAATTAAAAATCCCGACGGTTCAACCGTCTTCAAGCTCGATAATATCGAAGTCCCCGAAGCCTGGTCCCAGGTAGCAATCGACATCCTCGCCCAGAAATATTTCCGGAAGGCCGGCGTGCCGCTGGTCGACGCCAAAGGAAACCCGGTGCTTGACGACCAGGGCAAGCCAAAACTCGGTAGCGAGACCGACGCTCGACAGGTATTCCACCGCATGGCCGGATGCTGGCGCCATTGGGGAGAGAAATACGGCTATTTCGAGAGCGCTAAAGATGCCCAGGTCTTTTATGATGAGCTCTGCTACACTCTGGCAGACCAGATCGCGGCCCCGAATTCTCCGCAGTGGTTCAACACCGGTCTTCATTGGGCCTATGGCATCACAGGAACGCCACAGGGGCACTATTTTGTAGATCCCCACACGCATACGCTTACCGAAGCTCCGAATGCGTACGAGCATCCGCAGCCACACGCCTGTTTCATCCAGTCGGTACGGGACGACCTCGTTAACGACGGCGGCATCATGGATCTTTGGGTGCGCGAGGCTCGCTTGTTTAAATATGGTTCCGGCACCGGCACGAATTTCTCGTCGATTCGCGGCGCTGGTGAGCCGCTGTCAGGGGGGGGCGCCTCTTCTGGTTTAATGTCGTTCCTGCGGATCGGTGATCGCGCGGCTGGCGCCATCAAGTCCGGCGGCACGACTCGTCGCGCCGCTAAGATGGTGACATTAGACCTGGATCACCCCGACATACTCGATTTCGTCAACTGGAAGGTGGTCGAGGAACAGAAGGTTGCATCGCTGGTCACGGGCTCCAAGGTCATTCGCCGGCAGCTGGCTGACATATTCGCGGCCGTCAAGATTACCAGTGGCGGCGCCTCTAAAGTGGAGACAGACCCGGAGAAGAATCCCAAATTGAAAGAAGCTCTCCGGACCGCCAGACGTTTGTCAGTGCCCCCGACCTACATTAAGAAAGTCCTGGACCTGGCCGGTCAGGGAGTCAACAGCATCGACTTTGAGGAATTCGACACCAATTGGGAAGGGGATGCGTACCTGACGGTTTCCGGCCAGAATTCTAATAACTCAGTGCGCGTGCCGAATTCGTTTTTCGATCGTTTGAACGACGGCAAAGAATGGGAATTGAAACGCCGTACTGACGGCGTCAAAGTGAAGTCGGTACCGGCGTCTCATCTGTGGGAGAAAATTTGCTACTCGGCCTGGGCCTGCGCGGATCCGGGTGTCCAGTTCGACACTACTATTAATGAATGGCATACCTGCCCTGAGGACGGTCGCATCAACTCGTCCAACCCGTGCTCCGAATATATGTTCCTCGATGACACGGCGTGCAACCTGGCGTCGATTAACCTCGCCAAGTTCCTCAAAGAGGATGGCACGTTTGACATCGACGGGTATTTGCATACGATTCGCATCTGGACGACCGTGCTTGAGATTTCCGTCTTGATGGCGTCATATCCCTCGCCGGTGATCGCTCAGCGAAGCTACGATTTCCGCACTCTCGGTCTCGGCTACGCCAACCTTGGGACCGTCCTGATGCGGCTCGGGATTCCGTATGATTCCGCTGAAGGATATGCCTTCTGTGGCGCGATCAGTTCCATGCTCACTGGTGGCGCGTACGTGACCTCAGCGGAGTTGGCTAAAGAACAGGGTGCGTTCCCGGCGTTCTATCGCAATCGCGATCACATGTTGAGAGTGATTCGTAACCACCGTCGGGCCGCATATAACGCCGACAAGTCGGATTACGAAGGCCTCACCGTCAAACCGGTCGGGATAAACCCGAATTACCTCACCGATACTCTCGTGCAGGCTGCGCGAAAAGTCTGGGATCGAGCTCTCGAACTTGGCGAAGTGTACGGCTTCCGCAACGCGCAGTCGACCGTCATCGCCCCGACTGGGACGATAGGTCTGCTGATGGATTGCGACACCACCGGGATCGAGCCGGACTTTGCTCTGGTCAAATTCAAACGGCTGGCCGGCGGCGGCTATTTCAAGATTATTAATAACTCGGTGCCGATGGCTCTCCAGAAGCTTGGATATACCGAGCCGCAAATTACTGACATCATCACTTATGCGACCGGCCGCAAGACCCTCAAGCAGGCACCCTTCATCAATCATGAATCGCTGAAGGCCAAAGGGTTTGGCGAAGAACAGCTTGAAAAACTCGAGAGTGCGCTGGCCAACGTATTCGACATCACGTTCGCTTTCAACAAGTTTACCCTCGGGGAAGAATACATCAGCGACACGCTGGGCTTCTCCGAAAAAGTCACCGAGCGCTGGGAGTTCAATCTGCTTCGGGAGTTGGGCTTCACCAAAGATCAGATCGAAGCGGCCAATGAATTTTGCTGCGGCACAATGACGCTCGAAGGCGCGCCGCATCTGCAGGACAAGCATCTGGCCATTTTTGACTGCGCCAATCGCTGCGGCAA
>DATKJY010000141.1:0-3719 GCA_035543175.1 Candidatus Acidiferrum sp. | reverse complement strand
CGTTGCTCCCCGGATGGTGACTATCACGGCGCTTACGCCGAACGTCGCCAACGGCACATACTACGATTCCATCATCGTGTCGGCCATCAATGCGACTAACACACCTCAGAAAGTAATTGTCCAGTACAACAAGATACCGGGTACGCAAGTGCCGCAGATGATTCTCGTCAAATCCGGTTTCAGCATTCCGCGTCAGGAAGACAAGGGCCCGGTGCTGATTTCTACCCAGGTCGTGAACCGCTGGGCCGGTTGCATGCCCTGGACCGCATCAGAGAATATCCCATGGCTGTCTCTGATCAAGAATTCCGGAGAAGTAGGCGAATCGGTGGTTGGACTGGTCGACATTACAGGCCTCACGATGGGGACATACAAGGACTCATTCTATGTCCAGGCTCCCAGCGCATCGAATACGCCCCAGAAAATCGTGGTGGAACTCCGCATCTGGCGATTCCACGGTGACTGCAACTGGGACGGCGTTATCGACATCGAGGACATTACCTGGATGGTAGACTATATGTTCAATAGGGGCCCCGTGCCGCTACCCGAATATGCGGTGGGGGATCTCAACTGTGATGGTAAGGTCGATATCTCCGACCTGACGTATTTTGTCGACTTTCTCTGGACGTTCGGACCGATTCCCTGCGGAAATCCATACTGAGGATTAAGAAAATATGGATGTGCTCAACACGCCGCTGCCCGCGCAGCGGCGTGTTCGTTTATTGCGCAAGGGCAGTATCGTATCTGCGATTGACAAAGCCAGGTTCTTTATTATCTTTATAGGACCGGCCGAAAATGGCCGACATACTTCTACAACCGTGTAGGTGCTAAACGTCTATATTCCGGAGGTGCTCGGTGAAACCATTGCTCACCCGGCTCGCGTTCATCCTCACCGTGACCTGCCTGGTATCCCTCACCACGACCCTCGTCGCTGCCCAGGCCGGCGATTCGCAAATCGACTGGAGTACCGCTACTCCAGCCCAGATCCATCAGCATATGTGGGAAAGCAAAGCCCGATCGCTTTCCGACAAAAACCTGTACCGCCAACTCGCCACAGCGGCGCCGCTCGTCAACACCCAGACGAACTATGACGTGAAATTCTACGACATTTCGATCAGGGTGAACGACACGACGCAGATCCTTTGGGGGCGGATCGGCATGACGGCGGCCTCGACCCAGTCAGGAGTAAATCAGATCCAGATCGATTACTACTCCAGCATGACGGTCGATTCGATAATCGCTCCCTCGGGACCGCTGAGTTACACCCGAAGCGGCGACGTGGTTACTTTGACTCTGGACCGCGCGTACGATGCCGGCGAGCAGTTCTCTTTCTATTTCTGGTATCATGGTCACCCGCCGGCAGGCGGCTTCCAGGCGTTTACGTTTGATACCAGAAGCGATGGCAAGCCGATTATCAGCTCTCTCTCGGAGCCGTATCTGGCGCGTACCTGGTGGCCGTGCAAGGATCGCCCGGACGACAAGGCCGATTCCTTCAAGATTGCCATCGAGTGCGACACCTCATTCTACTGTGGCTCCAACGGCACCCTGGATTCCATCATCCAGCGAAGCAACAACAGCCATATTTTCTACTACACCGAGCACTATGCGATGACGACGTATTTATTCTCGGTGGCGTGCTCACCCTACACCGTCTGGCATGACTGGTATCGCTATAATTCAAACAAGGATTCGATGCTGATCACCCATGCGGTGTATCCGACCTGGTATTCGTATTCGCTCACTCATTTTAATATCGTCCCGCAGGCAATTGCACTTCTGGCGCAGACGTATGGTCAGTATCCGTTCATTACTGAAAAGTATGGCCATTCCAACTTTGACTGGGGCGGCGGTATGGAGCACCAGACCATGACTTCCATGGAAGCCGGGAGCTTTGGTTTCTCCGAGCCGGTGGTCGTCCATGAGCTCAGTCACCAGTGGTGGGGAGACATGGTCACCTGCGATTCCTGGCATCACATCTGGCTTAACGAAGGGTTCGCCTCATACTCTGAAGCCTTGTACTATCTCAACCGCGATGGCTGGTCGCACTATCACAGCTATATGAACGGTATGGCTTATGAGAGCGGCGGAACGATTTATATTTCCGACACCACCAACGTCTACATTATTTTTGGCAGCATTGTGTACGATAAGGGCGCCTGGGTCGTGCACATGCTTCGGCGCATCCTCGGCGAGGCCGGATTTGCCGCCGTCATTCAGGCATATTATAACTCCCCCTACAAGTTCGGGTCTGCCACTACCGAGCAGTTCCGCGATCTGGCCGAAGCCGTGTCCGGCAAAGATCTCCATCCATTCTTCCAGGATTGGATCTACGGGACCTACTATCCCACCTACTTGTACTACTGGATGAGTGAGGCCGCGCCTGGCGGCGGGTACAACACCTACCTGGTCGTGAACCAGACCCAAACGACCAATCCGCAGGTATTCCACATGCCCGTGGATTTCTCGTTCGACTATACTCTGGGCACGCCGGATACGCTTCATCTGGACTGTGGCGCTCGTAAGAGCCTCTTTAAGTTCCACACGCCGAACAACGTTACCCAGATTCAACTCGATCCTCAGGGCTGGGTTCTGGGTTCTGAGCACCAGAATCAGTCGCTGTGGACTTTCAGCATCATTACCCTGCCGTCCGAAGTGAGCTCCGGCACCCAATACGTCGCGTACACCGACACACTGCAGGCGAGGACCGGCACCAGTTTCGCCTGGAATATTGCTTCCGGCGCTTTACCGACCGGGTTCACCATTAACAATAAGGGCATTATCGCAGGAACGACTTCCGACACCGGTACCTTTACGTTTTTTGCCAAAGTACGGAACACGTCCACCAATGCCGTTGACTCGGCGCAATACTCAATCCATATCGCTCCGCATCTCATTCTCCCCGGAGATATGAATCTCGATGGCACTGTGGATATCAGCGACATGTCCATCTTGATCGACTACCTGTTCCTGGGCGGTCAGCCGCCGGTGGTAAAGAATACAGCTGACGTTGACGCCAGTTGCGCCATCGATATCAGCGATATCTCCTATATGGTCGACTTCCTCTTTTTCGCCGGGCCGGGCCCCAAGATGGGTTGCATCCCTTGATCTTCTTGCCCATAGCGGCAGATTGATGCATGATTCTGAACAACCAGGGGCCTCCATCGGGAGGCCCCTCTCTCGTGGCAGTCCGCTTCCGGACCTTTTATATTGCTTTTCGGGCTGCATGCCGTATCATTGCGCGATACAACCGGGCTCGACTCGTACTTGCCGCAGGACCATTTTATGGACAGAGACAGGCGTATCGAAACCTTCCACATAGCCACCTTCGGTTGCCAGATGAACCTGGCCGATTCATCGACTCTGGCCCGGACCCTTACGACTCGTGGCTACCGTCGAGTTGCCAATGCCTCTGATGCCGATCTGATTATTCTCAACACCTGTTCGGTTCGCGAGAAAGCTGAGGAGCGTGTGATGGGCCGCCTCGGCGAGCTCAGAGCTGCAAAAAAGCGTAAGCCTTCTCTGAAGGTGGCGGTCGTCGGATGCATGGCCCAGCGGTTGGGGGAGGACCTTCGCCAACAGGCTCCCCACGTTGATTTCGTCCTCGGCACCGACCGGGTGTTTGAACTGCCGGACGCGCTGGAGGGAATCGAAGGCACCGCCTCGGTCATGACCGCCTTCGGCCATGAAAACATGGATGTCATTGAGCCGATCCGTGAAACTCC
>DATKJY010000140.1:0-7703 GCA_035543175.1 Candidatus Acidiferrum sp. | reverse complement strand
GTTGCGGGTGAAAAGAAACAGCGAATTCCAGACGACTTCCAGACCGACCACCATCTGGTGGGTGGGGTCTTTCTGCATGGAGGTTTCGCGCTCAAACAGGGCCCAGGCATCAATGTCCATCTCGTTAAGTAACTGAGTCGCCTGGTGGATCTTGGCTTTAATGATATCCATCTGAGTGAATCCTATTGAAGCGAATGCGAAAGGTGGCAGAGGGAGAGTTCTGCCGCCTCGGATTTGCAATCTATGTCAGCATTCCGAAAATCGCTACTTGAATATCTGCTTGAAGATTTCCGCGCCGTTCTCCCAGAATACCAGTACGACTCCCATCAGAGCGCCGCCGGCGACCACCCCGGATGCCACCGGGAACAGAAATTCTTCGCTCTGAGCCGCATTTCGCTTCTGCCAGGCCCAGGCAACGACAGCCCCAATGAAGAACAGCAGGCCGTAGTACCACTGAAACACCCAGGCCAGCCCCACACCCGCGGCCGACGGGATATAATTGTTGTGCTTCGGAAAGAGGCGAGAGAGGATGGGGAGAATAATGCCGAGCAGGCCGCCGATGACAATCAACCATATCTTCACAGGGTGCATATGGCTGAGACCTTGCGACATAGCGACCGCCACACCTCTCCAGGTCTGGGCGGCCGGGGCAGGAAACTGGTTGGTACCAAGCACGCTGGCATTAGGAACGAGCATGCGAAATGCCGCCACGGTGACGAGCGTTCCGATGAAGATCCCGGCAAACTGCGCGAGAAACTGCTTGCGCGGATGGGCGCCGAGGAGATAACCGGTCTTGAGAACGGTAAGTAAATCCGCTGATGAAGTAGCCGTGCCGGCGGTGATGTTGGCCGCCATCAGGTTCACGTTCATCTGTCCCGGAGAAAGAGCGCCGAAGGTGAGCTGCGTGATTTTGCCCATCGCTCCCACCGGCGTGGTATCGGTTTCGCCGGTCACGCGACACGCCACGAGGGCAAGCGCGAAACTAAGCAGCACCGCAACGAAGCTCTGCCAGTACGGCATATCAAACGAATAATGCGCCAACAGCGCGAGGGCGACTAAACCCACAAGCTGGCCACCGAGAAACCACGAGGTGGGTACCTCGATCGCGGTAAGTTCGTCCGCTTCCTTGGCGCCCCGCTTGAAAATCATGTCTCCCAGGCCGCGAAACGCACGAAAGGCACTCTTCCACTCGAACAATACCGACAGGATGCCGGAGGTGACCATGCAGGCGGTTCCTGCCCAGAGCGTCCATTGGACCAGGTCGCGGAATCCGGTAGTCGTGGCCGCTTCCGGTACGTGCGTCTGCAGCCACGGAACGAAGATCATCCAGCACGTTATCGAACCGAGCAGCATGCTCATGCCGACACGCATGCCGACGAACATGCCGGCGGCGATAAAAATCGGGTCCCAGGCAGCGGCAACGGTCCGGCCGACCCAGACTTCGCCGAGCACGGCGTTGTTGAATTTGTCCGTCAATGATGAGATTTGAAACGGCGCGAGTTTTGCCCAGATGAGTCTCAGACCATCGGTCAAGAACGCGCTTACCATGGCAAGGAGTCCGGCGAAACCCAGAGCTTTCGCTGCGCGAACACCCTTCTGACCTTTGGCGTGAAGGGCCCGAAGCGTCTCGGCGCCGGCGATGCCGCTGGGGAAGCGGAGTTGCTCGACATTGATCATCTGCCGCTTCATCGGCACAGCCATCGTCACGCCAAGCACTGCAATGAAGAACACCCAGCCCAGCATGAGCGAAGCAGGTAGCGTCTGATTGTAAATCAGTATATAGGCGGCAAAGGCGGAGATCAGCGTTCCACCGGTGGAGTAGCCGGCCGCACTGGCGGTAGACTGCATGCAGTTGTTTTCCAATATTGTCATCGGGGTCTTGGCCAGTTTCATTTTGTAAAAGGCTGTCCAGATGGCATAGGAGAGAATGCAGGCCGTGATGGCTACGCCGAATCCCCAGCCGGCCTTAAGGCCGATGTAGATATTAGTCAGCGAGACAATGGCGCCAAGAACCCAGCCCATGATGGTGGCCCGCCAGGTGAGTTGCTTCAATGTGTCACCGCGGCCGAGATAGCACTTTTCGTACCACTGGCGCTCGATTTCTTCGGCGCTCCCTTTGAATCCCTCGACCGGGAGCTCGTAATTTTCGTAGGGGTCGTGCGCTGCCGCCTCGAGTTGCTCTTTGGCTTTATGTGTTTCCTGTTCCAACGACATAGGCGTGGTCTCCTTGCGGTCTGTCGGCCTCGGCCGAGCCGGGTTACTTACACCAAACTGGTAACCAAGATAATGCAGTAAGGCCAGTTATGCAAACGGGATTCTGCCGCCTCAACGTGCCCGTTACAGACAGTACTGGATAAATGGACAATATGCCCCGCCAGTTCGGCGATGAGCAACAACATGGATTAGTGGCCGATGTTACGACAAGTCCCGAATGCGGTCGACCAGCTGCCGTGCCGTCAGGCTGGTCGCCTCCACGCGCCGGCCGGCTTTGAGTATCTCGTGGTAGAGAAAGAGCGTCCTTGGCGACTCAGGATTATGAAACCTGCCGGGATGAAACAGGATAGTGAGGGCGCCGCCGATGCTCCTCAGATGGCGCAAGAGATTCTCTACTACCGGCAAAGATTCCGCTCCGTGCTGATTAGCGAGAGCGTTTTCCACAATTGTCAGCGGAACTTCCCAGATATCCAGGGGCGTATTCTGCTTAAGGTCATATGCCTGGAAGCAGCCCGCGATGCCGTTTCGGAATCCGACATAGTCGGGCCAACCAGAGGATTCATCCGTGCAAATTCCATATTGCTGCAGAAACGAAAATGATCGAAAAGGGTCAAAATGCAGATAATGCGCCCGGCCGGATATTATCCGGTTCGGGACGATCTGCTTGAGTTGATCAAGTTGCGATGAAAATGCGCTCGGATCGAGAAAGGTATTGTAGTTGTAATGCATACCTATCTCCCAAGCCGGCGGAACCAACTTGGCGAGCCGACGAGTTTCGGCTAACGGACTGCGGGCGCCAAATCGACCTTTCGCACCATTCAGCAGATATAGTGTCGAGGTGAACCTGAAACATCGTTCGATATCCAGCATGCCGGTGACATTATCGAAATAGTAGCGCCGAGGGGTCACGGCATTCCTGACAATCCACCAGAGATTGCCCGGACGAGGCAATCGAAACCTGGTCAGCGGTTGAAATGTTCGGTATAAACGCACTGCCTGAGTGATGAAATCGTTGCCGGTCAGCAGGTCACAATCGTGTGAGAGTACGACCACCGGAGGACCGCTGAGGCAGTCCAGGATGAACGACGGCGGTTTGGACCGGGACAGCGAGACTGATGCGTCGGCGAGGAGTGCGACTGCCTCATTAACGGCTGGAACAGTCAGTAGTCCGGGACTGAGTCGAGGGCTGAATCTCCAATCAAATCGCCCGTGGCGATCGCGCTGGTTCGATCTGAACTCCTCACCGAAGGTTAGGAGGTCGAAGAGATTTCCGAACAGATTCCAGGCGGGCATTAGCGTGCCGGAATTATGCTGATACCACGCCGGGGCCGAGCCGGAAGAAACTGCGCTCCAGGTGTCACCGGACGGCCGGGGTACAGGATTCCAGAGCGTGAGTTCCGTGCCGTTGAAGGGCACTCTCCACCGTGATTGGGGTGACGGAGGAATCGGGATATCGGTCGGGATTACAATTGCTGGAGCTCGCACCGCCGCTGCGTCGGCATAAGGGAGGAACTTGACGGCGTCCGATTGCAGTATCTTCACGGCCACGTCGGTGAAGAAGAGCCGGGCGTGGTTGATCAATTGGGTCCGGACATATTGTACCGGCACAGTGGCGGTCAACTGAGGACTCCTTCAGTATAAATGCGACTGACAAACCACTCGTCGAAATTCGCAGAGCTTGAACGATTACGTCCGGCCGAGCAGATGTACAATACGACCGAATGTCCGCGCCGGATATGGTAGAACCCTATCTTGCGAGCCTCGCTGCGGACCAGGCGATCGAACGGATGTTGATTGACACTCCAGCCGCGTAATCCGGTCGCTCCCATGTTTTTGGTGGAGAAAACCGCGTCGACAAGCAACGACTTGACGAGAATTCCGGGGTTCCAGCGAGAGGGATCGCAGCTTACGAGAAGGTCGACCAGATATCCGACACCATCGTCACCCAGGGTAAAAGCCACCCATCCCAGCAGCCGATCCCCTTCGTAAATGGCTCGTACAATACTTCTGACATAAGGATTCTCGAGCAGCCGCCAGCGCAGGTAGCGGCTGTCTCTATATATGGTGTTACCACCCCACTGCTTGACAAAGCACTCGCAAAGTAAGCCGGCCTGATCGTCGGGCTCGTCCATGGTACGAATTATCAGTCCATCGGGCAGCCTCCGTCGACCGAGCGTGATCTTAACCGAACTCAGGACTCGGGCCGCCGCAATCGCGGTCCGCATGGCAGCAGCCCTCAAGCGGCCACCCTTCTCTGTCTGGCCGCTCGACAATTTCCGAATCATGGGAGCAGCCGATCGCGGTGAAAAGGGCAGAAACAACTGGTGTGTTACGCCCGGGGTGGCGAATTGCAACCGGGTGAACGCCTTGACCGCCGGAGTAAAGCCCCAAATAAAGGCGAACTGGTGATCTTCGGCGTACCGGAATAGAAGATCATACATTTTTTCGAATACCTGCTGACCGCGATATTCGGGATCGACCAGCGTTTCTTCCGACTTGGCCGTCCAGTATACACCGTCGCGGTCGATCATCCGAATGGGGATGAACGCCTGTGTCCCTACCACCCGATCACCGTCCTTCGCGCAGACGAAGGGAATCGGTATCTGGAGGTGCGTGTTGTCGACGAACTCCCATCGCCACTGCGTCATTGAGCGGCGGTCGTGATGGATTCGATTGTGGAACTCATTGCACGCAGCATGGTCGCTGGGATGTACCAGGTCAATCAGCAAGATATTCTCCCAAGTCTCAGTGGTCCGGTGGATTCAGTTCTAATGTAGCCAAAATCTCCCGGTGAGGCCAACCGGAAATTTAGACCGGTGACCGATCCCCGAAGACTCTCCGGCAATTGCGGAAGAAGTAAATCGATGACGAGTCAGACGGAGCTTCTAATGCTGGTATTTGAAAATGAAATCGAAACCGCTCGTTTTTTCATCCCCTTGCAACAGCTGTACGGAGAGGAACTTATTCAACTCGTATTCGAGTGTGATAATCTCGGGCGTGGTCCCCGGATCCTGACTCTGGCCGAGTGCGCGCTGATAACTCATAAAAAGATCATTGGTGAGATATTTGCCCACCGTGACGGTCGCCGAGGCCAGAATTCCCTGCGAGTTGATGTCGACCACATCGAGCCCCAGCTTGCTCCCCAGCGTCTGCGATAGCTCGTTGGAGAGCATATTGGCGGCCGCCCCTTTGGCCAGCTCGCCCTGCGCCGCGCCGGCATCGGATTTCTGCCCCGAAGTCAGTTCATCCATACTTCGGCCATACATCACGTAGGCGATCGCGTCCCGTTCCTCGATAGCGTTGTCGTCGAGCGTGAATTGAAGCACTGGATTGAACGCTTTACCGGAAACATCGAGCTTCAGCGTCTTCTTCTCGCGCTCTGCCGTCCTGAATACGTATTGCGCTTGCATGGAAACCTTAGGATTGTACTCCCTCCCGCCCTGAAACAGCAGATCCCCCTGCAGAATGGTGAAGCGTTTGCCGTACAGATTGTACTGCCCGCGGAGGATTTTAATTGGGCCGAATATTTCAAAATCAGGTCCGTTTTTCACCAGATCGATATCACCTTCGCCAATTTCGAGATTCATGTCGGGGCTTCGAAGCCAGGTATTACGCGGGATGGTGACTTTGAATTGCCCGCGAAGGTTCTTATACCAATCGATTTGGCTGGTGTCGATCTCAGGACGCTTCGCAACTTTCATGGCGCCGGTCGAGTCGGTCAGCGTATCCGGCTTAGCGGTCGCCTTGACCAAAAGCGGTTCGGACTTGTCGGCCGCAGCCTGAGCGGCAGCGGCCTCTTCCATGAGGGCCGGAAGGAAAAGGCTGGAGCGAAGAATTGTAATATTCCCGGCAAATTTCGGCTCAACGCTATTCCCGGTCAATTCGGCGTTCCCGGATATCTGCACCTGATAGTCCTTGTGGTTGACGACATAGAATTTGTCCGCGACAAAATCAAACTGGGTCGTTTTGATTGTCCCCGACAACAAACTCTTCTCAAACTGGAGCGTGCCCGAGCCGGTGAGAAATCCTTGATCCCGTTTGGCTTGCAAAGTGTCGAGGGTAAGGACCGCGTCGTGTATGGATATCCGGGTCATGATGTCGGAGTATTCGACACCGTATTTGGGCAGCGACACTTGGCCGTCGCGAAGGCCAAAAGTGCCCGTCACAGCGGGCGAATTGATCGTGCCGCCGATATTCATGTCGGCGACGATGAAGCCCATTACCTGCTTGAACGGTTGGCCGGAAGCCTGGATGATCGACAAAGGCAGTCCGGCGGTCTTCACTTTGATTTCGAACGGCTGATCGCGATGAATGGCGCCTTCGGATTTCGCCGGCGAAAGAGTCATTGGAACAAAACCGCTCATCGCGAGGCTGTCCGCCTGATAAGGCAATAGTGACAGACTCCAGGTCAGCTTAGTGGGGGCATATCCGAAATTGCTGTGCAACGCTTGATATGAGAACTGATTTACGGTGCCCTTATCGATATTCACATTACCCGCCAGATGTGGCTCAGAAGCCGTTCCGGTGAGCTGCGCCTCCGATGAAAGAAAGCCCGCGATTTTGGACGGCAGATCGAAAGCGGCGGTTAGTCTGGCCAGATCGAGCCGGTCAATTTTCAGCCTGAGATCTTCGGACCCCGTTTGAGAGAAAAGGCCATTGACCGACACCGACTGCAATCCGCCTCCCGAATCAGAGGGAGAGGTGAGAGTCAGATAATCTATGCGGTAATCGGAATTCTTGAACGTCACGCGGGTGTCAGGCCCCCCTCCTTTCCAGTGTTGCTCTTTGAAACTAAGCGCCAGGTTAGGGATAGAGATGGTCGAGGCGCTGTCGAATGACATTTTCGTTTCGACATGCCCGTTTATCCCCGGTTGATAGACTGCATCGATGGTGACATCGGCGGATTTCTCTGTGAACTGAGAGGTCGCGGCCAGGGAATCCAGGACGAAGCTTATCGTGCCAAGGCGTTTGGCCTGCAATTTCGCCGCGCCGGAAATATCGTCCTTGTGTTTCAGCACGGCCAGATGGCCCTGCAAAGCCTCAATAGCGAGTGTGTTGTACTTGAGGTTGTGGAAATCGAGATCACTCAGAATTTGGAGTGAATCAAGAGTTCCCATGGCCGTGCCTGAGACAGTGCCGATTCCGCCGAGAGAATCGGCAGTGAGCATCGAGCGGAGCTCAGACAGGTTGTCAAGCTTCACCCAGTATCTGAGGTCGTTATCGCCGTTGATTTCCCCTTTCCCGGAAGCACCGGCTCTGGCAAACGGCGTCTGAGCGTACAGAGTATCGATTCTGAATAATTTCGCCGCGTACGAAACCCGTGCGAAGGCTGTGTCTATCTTGGTATGGTAGAGCTCACTTGAGGAGAGTTCAAGCTGTCCGGCCGCTTTGAATTTCGAAGTATCAAACCCGCTTCCAAGCAGTTTCGCGTGGAAATTGAGATCCGTCTTCATGCTGTCGTTCTGCATGAGGGGGGCTAAGTTGAGGTG
>DATKJY010000139.1:0-2765 GCA_035543175.1 Candidatus Acidiferrum sp. | reverse complement strand
CACTTCATGCCCGGCATGAAGTAGTGTTTCAGCCAGATAGCTGCCGATAAAACCCGCTCCACCTGTAATCAATGCTTTCACGTTAACACGCTCCTGGTAAGCTACCACTGAACTACGATCAGGTACAAACGGTACAGCACGAAGAAAACGGGGTCGAATAGCTTGGAAGCGATCTTTGACGCGAATCCCCCGTTGGCGGCCAGCCCATAGCCCAGCCGATAGGAACATCGCTTCAGGATTTCATGATCCCGTTCTCGTCTAAAACTACCCACTCTGCGTCGCGCCCGGTTAACCTCCGGCCAATGACTCAGAAACCACTTATAGACTCGCAGTTTCGCGGCGATATGCTGGCGTCCTTGCAGCACCGCGAAGCCCCACGTAACCACGTCGGACAAGATCAAGGCCGGCAGGAGCAGGAGCAGAGTCCGCCATTTGAAGTTCTGCAGCACCAGGCGGTAGCGGTTGCGCTCTAAATAGAAGAATTTGTCTGCTTCAAAGCGGGGAGCATATCGATGATAGATGACTGACGTGGGCACATACAAGCAGCGATACCCGGCAAGCTGCGCGCGCCACGACAGGTCATTGTCCTCGGAATACAGAAAGAAATCACTGTCAAATCCGCCAATTTCGCTCAGCAGGGACCGGCGTGTCACAAAGCACGCGCCCGAAACGGAAATGACTTCTTCGAGGCGATCCATCGCCTCGGCTGCCTGCATCCAGCCGCGCACGGTAGGAATTCCGGTGAAATGAACATCGTTGCCGCACGTGTTGATCCGATCCGGCTTAGAAAGGAGCAAAATCCTCGCCGTTGCGAGGCCAGCCTGAGGGTTGCTTTCCAGGGTTGTTACCAGTTCAAACAACCAGTTGGGTTCTACCACCGTGTCCGGATTGAGGAAGGCCAGGTAGTTGCCGGTTGCGTGCTGAATACCGAGGTTATTGCCGCCTGCAAATCCCAGGTTTTCGCCCGCCTTGACCAGCGTAAGCTGGTCAACGTAATACTCGGCAATATCGGCACTGCCATCCGTCGAGGCATTTTCCACCAGCACGATTTCAAAGTCAGGGTAGGACTGATCCAGTACCGACGAGAGGCAATCCTCAAGATAATCAAACCCGTTGTAGTTGACAATGATCACGCTGGCTCTGGGCAACGCATGCTTCTTGGCTGGGGACTCAACGGTGGCCACTGTCGTCGCTGAAGGGCCGGTGAACAGGTTATCCATCTCGATCTTTGACACTTAGTGGATAGTCCATGGAATTCTCAAGATCCATAATGAAACCGCGCACCGAGTGTAAGGTAATCCCGGTAAACAGGCTTAAGGTGCCCATAATCGACAGCATCGCCGAGAGTAGAGCAATACCGATAGCAAGCTCATGCCGGGTGGTGTAGCGATTCACTACCCACAGACCCATCAGGAAGCCCATCAGTATCGTGATCATTCCCGATAGACCCAAAACTAGAAGGGGTCGATGCTGACCGGCAAGCCGTACGATTGCGTTAAGTGTCCTGAGGCCGTGGGGGATAGGATTGCGCTTGGCGGGTTCGTCATAGATGGCGATGATTGGCACCTCGGTCACGCGGAGACCATATTCTCGCGCCAGGAATTGAAACTCCGGATCGACACCCCATCCGCCCTCACGAAAACGGATACACTGTACCGCACGCTGAGAAAACGCCCGGTAACCACTCCAACTGTCGGTGGATGAGACCCCTGAAGACACGCGCGTGAAGAACGTGATCGCGACCTGCCCCACCCGGCGATAGAGTGGAATTTCGCTTTTCAATTCGAGGTAACGCGATCCGACCACCATATCGGATCGGCCGTCAAGAATGGGTTGGATCATGTGCGGGATGTCGTCAGGGCGATGCTGTCCATCACCGTCCAGTAAGGCCACCACCTGAGCGCCTAACTCGCGGGCTTTTCGGAATCCCGTGTTCAGAGCGCCTCCCTTGCCCTTGTTGCTGTCGTGCCGGAGAACGATTGCTCCGACCCGCTCGGCAAGTTCGGCTGTGGAGTCGGTGGAGCCGTCATCCACAACGATGACTTTGTCGACATACTTCTGAGCTTTGAGCACGACACTGGCGATGAAGCGCTCTTCGTTGTAGGCAGGGATAATCGCGACAGTTCTATGTTCCACAATGGTCTCGGTCGGCGTAACCATCTCTCCACTCTCCATGATAATGAGCAAAAACGGACCGGCAATGCCGGCCCGAACCTGGATCGTTGTTACAGATGCAGCGTGAAAGGAAAAACTGCGTCAGGGCGACGCAGCGATTAGCACGGGTCCCCCCTTCCGACATACCTGGTGGGTATGATGGAGAGGGAAACAGTATCTGGCAATCAAGAACAAGCTGTCAGTTTTAACGACCGGAACCGAAAGCCTTCTTCTGGATCACGTTGATATTAACTTCGGCTCTCACCTGGCGACCCAACATATCGAGCAGCACCCGCACCCGCTGTGTGCCGCTCAGTCGCGCGTCAAATATAGCCTTATATCCTGCCAGCGGACCTTCCGTGATCTGGATAGGATCACCGGGCTTCAGTCCCTTTAGCATCGAGCCAGCGGCATCGTGAATGGCAGGCAAATGCTTCCTCAGATGATGCACGACGACATCTGGGACCCTGGCGGGGATTTCACCGAACTGTACCAGGCCGATTGCGCCAGGAATCCACTGCAATGCTGATATCCCAACTTCTTCGAGATCGGCGTATAGGAACAGGTAACGCGGAAAATACGGACGAAGCGTCGAGGATCGAGGATTGACA
>DATKJY010000138.1:0-7147 GCA_035543175.1 Candidatus Acidiferrum sp. | reverse complement strand
ACCCGCGCCGGTTTGGGAAAATGCCGTCGACTCGAAGTATGGATACCATCACATCTCGGACCCAGACTCTCGTCAAAAGCTGAGCCTTCCGCAGATTAGGATTTTGCTTGATGAGCGCCTTCCACTGGTCGGCCGACACAGCCAGATGTGTGATAGGATACTCCGAAAGCACGTTAGCCAGGGCAGCGTTATCGTATGTAACGAAAAATGGGAAGCAGGTACACTTACTGTCTTCTGCGATGGCCGGTCCGTACTGGCCGCTGAACACGGCTTTGGGGCTGACAAGCGCTGGTAAATCACGATTGGCGTCGGCTATGCCGTAGGTTCGGGCAGTCAGCCATCGATAAAACAGGGCGCCGTCGAACGCTAACCCTACTACAAGCACGATCGCAACAACAAATGCGCTGATACGGGATGATAGCTGGAAGTGTTTTGTCCAAAGCACGACCGCAATGCCTCCCGCGAGTGTCAATCCAACGGGCGCACTGTACCAGACAAACCGGTAGTACACGTCGACCTCGCTCGAATGAACGAACGGACCGGTTATCACATTGTATGCAAAATACCAACAGAGCAAAAGCAGGAGCCCAAGACGCCACCAGATGCCCCGGCGCACCAAACCAAACCTCAAGTTGGGTAGTGAATCGAGGAACCACCCGGCCAGCGTCGCCATAGGAATGATCAAAGCGTACTCGTATCGCAGTGGGCGGTAGTTGAAAGGCGATATGACGAGGAGCCACACGGCCAGCCAGGTAAGCATGAATATACTGACCGGGGATACTCTCACTTTCTGTGAATTGCACGCAACGAAGTAGAGAACTGTCATCCAAGCCAGCAGACTCAGCACGGGTGTATACACGTGCAGCCCGGTTCGCGCAAACGATATCAAGTTCTCAAAGTAGCCACCGATCGACTCGAATCCGTGCGGGAATCCATGTTCACCTGCGCCATGCTCCCATAGAAATGATAGAAATCCCTGCCCCCGGTAGACTAATGCGAGGAACCCGATTGCGACGATGCCCATTGATCCGACTATTATCGCGGAGGATTTGAACCGCTGCTTGTCTGACGATCGGAGAATAGTTATTAGCGGTCCCACGATCAGCAGGAATCCAAAACTCTTGCCCAAAAGCCCGCACAACGCGATCAGAACGCCCACCGTTACTTTGCCGACCGCGGTGTCGAACCAGCATGCGTAAGCGAAGTAGGCCGCAGCCGCCAAAAACAGCATGCCGTTTTCGGAAAACGGCAACCGCCCGTAGAGCCACAACACGAAATTGATTGCCAGGAAAAATGACGTATACAGGAGCGCTCGTTCGGTCATCTGCTTTCGCAGAGCAGCGACGAACAGCACGAGAGCGCCAAGGTTCAGAATGGTCCCCGTTAGATTCGCTGTATTCCGCGACACGCCGAGTATCACAAACAGCAGGTAGCTGAGTCCCGATACCAGCGAGATCTTGAACGGAATCCACCCTTCATATCCGAATGAATCCCATGAGCCGGTAAGGGCGGCGTTACGTGCGTGCAACGTAAGATAGGCACCGTCAGTCGTAAAATCCTGACTGGCTTCAGCAAAGCGCGGCGGCGGGTCCGCCCGCAGATCAAACAACCGGGCGCCCGCCGCAAATAGGAGCAGTAACGCCAGAATTAGCCACGTACGAGAGATCTTCACTTACGAGCTGTCCTTCCGACGGGTTCCACTTATTCGGTTCGTACTAGTTTATCTTCCGCTCCGCAGGACCGTCGTATTCGAATGGCATCGGACCGAGCTTCCGCATCGGCTTCTCGCGCGTCATCTCTTCGTATGCGTGCGCCAGAAGTCCGGGAACGCGGGAAATTATGAAGAACCCTTTGCCGAGTCTCCAATCAAACCCCATATCGGATATGACTGCCGCAATCGCACCGTCGACATTGATGGGCAAGGCTTTGCCTGTTTTGGCTGCGAGCTCCTGCTCCACCGCTTTACAGAGCTCTATGTGCCTCCCGCTGTAACCATGACGGGCCGCAATCTCAAACAGCTTTCCCGTGCGCGGGTCGATATTGTGCAACCTGTGCCCAAACCCCGGCATGCGCCTCCTGGTTTGATCGAGCCACGCGACAATCTGCCCCGCCAAAGTACCGGGCTCACCGTCCTTCTTGGCCCACTCCTGAAGGATCTTGGCCGATTGCTCAATCGCTCCACCATGCGTATCCCCGATCACCAGAACCCCGCCGGCAATCGCCGCATTTAGCGAGTTGCCGCCGGAGACGACCGTGCGCGTTCCGAGCACCGAGGGCGGCGAAGCACCGTGATCGATTGAAGAAACCAGAATGGCATTCATCAATGCGGCCTCAGCCTTTGTGGGAAGCTCACCTTTGAGGATTAGGTAGACCGCTTCCGCATATGATAAATGCTCCATTACGTCGGCTATCTGGTAGCCACGGACATTGATCTTCCCCGGACCGATATCCGTTATTGCAGTTTTCCAGTCGGCATCGGACATATTTCACCTCTGAACCGAATCAGTTTGCCTAAGTAAATCAGTTGTATCAGGAGGGGTACTCTCTTTAGCAAATTCCAGCCAGGCTGCTTGCAGAGAATCAACAGGCTCGAAAAACAATTGCTGGACCATCTGGTCGAACGAGAGGTCCGACATGTACATCGTTTTTAGGCGCGCCGATTTGTAATCGGCCAGAATGTAAGCGATAAACGATGCGGCCTCGGCCGACTGATACCTCTCGGTGTTGCTGTTGACGGAAGTATCGATAGCCAGCTGCGAAAGCGGCATGAATTTCCCCTGTTTGATATACCCCATGGTAGACTTATGGTAATTCTGACCGGAGTAATCGAACAGAGCCCGGAGCCCCTCCCTGAGGAACTTGTACTTGGGAGTCCCTTTCACCCAATACGGAAGCAGGTGGTCCATCATGGTTGGGCCAAGGAAACTCGGCAGCCAAAAGTGAATTACTGAATCCTGTGCAAACGGGTACTCCTGACCCGTCATTTCTCTCCCCTGACCATAACCTGTGTAATAGAAAATGACCAGGGTGTCCTTGGGAGTGTCTATCCCCAGCAGCCGGCAAACCTCATTGATATCGCGGACGTAACTACGGGCAATCGTCTCAAACTGGCCTTCCTGCGGGTGGTTAGGGGGGTGGAAGAACTTGATGTTCTGGAAGTTCGTGAACTGCCAACCGGCGTACTTTGGATCCTCATACACCGTTTTTGGACCCTCTTTCTTGCCGCATCCAGCTAACAGAAACAGGCCCGCCAAAGCCACGACCGAGGCCAGCTTCTGGGGCATCAAATTACGAGTCATAATTTGCTACTAAATCGCTCCTAATTTCATATAAGCCAATAACATGTAACAATATAGTGTTTTCAAAAGACTCCTGTCAACTCTATTCCAATCGTTAATTATTTCACAATTCGGCTTGACTTGGCTGGTTGGAATGGCGATATTTTAAATAGAGAGAATAAGGACGTTTATTGTTTTGATTCGCCGATAGTTATGACAGTCGAAATGACCACCCAAGGCGCGAATCCTCTCTCTACACTCATGAGCAGCCGACACGTAAATTTCCGATCCCCCTCCTTTTCAAGGGGGATTATCATCATCGTCGGCGGCTACGGAAGCGGCAAATCGGAAATATCGGTAAACCTCGCCCGGCTGTTGGCTCAAAGTCAGCAGGGACCTGTAACCATCGCCGACCTTGATATCATCAATCCGTACTTCAGGTCCCGTGAAGCGGCGGCTGAACTCGAAGCTTTTGGCGTGACCTCCCTCGTACCGGCCGGCGCCCATGCCTTTGCCGACCTGCCTATTATCATTCCTGATATCAGGAGCGCGATCGAACAGAATCAGGGCAAATTGATTCTCGATGTCGGCGGCGACGATGTTGGAGCGCGAGTGCTCAGCTCTCTCGCCGACGCGTTTGTACCCGACACTTATGAAATGCTGCTGGTGCTGAACGGACGCCGGCCCTTTACGGCGGACGTGGCAGGGTCAATGAGAATGATCGCAGAAATTGAAGCATCGTCCCGACTCAAATTCACTGGCATTATCTCCAATACGCATCTTATGACCGACACCTCTCCGGCTATCGTTCTTGAAGGCGTGAAACTGGCTCGCGACGTGGCTCGAGAGACTGGACTTCGCATCGCCTTTGTCAGTGCTATGAACGGCATTGTCGACAAACTCGACGCCGACAGCCTCGACCTTCCGGTGCTTCGTCTGGATCGAGCTTTGGTCAAGCCTTGGGAGCCCAAAGGGAATACCTGGACCGACAAGAAGTTGAGGATTCGCTGATGCCCGGTGTTATCATAGACAAGAATCACTGCAAAGGTTGCGAATTGTGCGTTAAGGCCTGCCCGCAGAAGATCCTTTCTATGTCCAAGGAGATCACTTTACGAGGCTATTTCTACGCTCAGATGCATGACCCGTCGCGTTGCATAGGCTGTCGCTTGTGTGCATTGACATGCCCCGATGTTGCTATCACAGTCCATACCAACGGGCAAATGTACGTTCTGTACGATTATTGAAGTATCGGGTCGAAGGTTTACTATGGAAAAGGTCTTGATGAAAGGTAACGAGGCAATCGCCGAGGCCGCGCTGCGAGCCGGAGCGACCAATTACTTCTGTTACCCCATCACTCCCCAGACCGAAGTCGCCGAGTATCTCGCCCGCCGGATGCCTGAAGTCGGCGGCGTTTTCCTGCAGGGAGAGAGCGAAGTAGCCGTCGGCAATATGCTGTTTGGCGCCGCCGCCACCGGCAAGCGCGTCTTCTCGTCATCTTCCAGCCCCGGTGTGAGCCTTATGCAGGAAGCAGTGTCGTATATGGCAGGTGCACAGCTTCCGGTCGTACTGGTCAATATCATGCGTGGCGGCCCCGGACTCGGAGGGATTCTCCCCGCCCAATCCGACTACTTCCAGGCTACCAAAGGTGGCGGTCATGGCGATTACAAAGTGTTGGTGCTGGCTCCTGCCACAATCCAGGAAGCTGTCGACCTGACGATGCTCGCCTTCCATCTGGCGGACAAATACCGCAATCCGGTTATGGTCATCGGCGATGGCATGATCGGCCAGATGATGGAGCCGGTAGAGTTCCCGGAAAAGTACATCGAGCCTCCACTCCCTCCGAAAACGTGGGCTGCGACCGGCGCTAAAGGTCGCAAGCCTCTTATTCTAAAATCGCTCTTTTTGGATCCGATCGCGCTCGAGAAAAACAACATCGAGATATTCAAGAAGTATGCGAAAATGGAAGCCGATGAGGTTCGTTTCGAACTCTACAAAACTTCCGCGAAAAACCGCATCCTGCTCGTCTCCTACGGCACTATGGCGCGCATATGCCAGACCGCCATTGACGAGTTGGAATCTCAGGGAATATCTGTCGGCCTCTTCCGCCCCATTTCTCTTTATCCATATCCGTTCAACGAACTAAGAGCCGAGGCTTCACGCTCTCACATAGAGACCGTTCTGACCATCGAGATGAGCATGGGCCAGATGCTTGAGGACGTACAGCGTGTAGTCGGCGAGCGCAAGCCGGTAAAATTCTTTGGGCGCACCGGCGGCATTGTACCGTCGCCTGAAGAAGTGATCGAGCAGATTAAACAGCTGCTGGGGAAGGGCAAATGAGTTTGGATGCGATGAAAGCGACCTTTACGCGCCCCGAGTCGCTGACCGATGCGGTGACGCATTATTGCCCCGGCTGCACCCACGGTGTCATCCATCGCTTGGTAGCGGAAAGCCTCGATGAACTAGGCCTGCGGGAACGGACAGTTGGCGTCGCACCGGTCGGCTGCTCGGTCTTGGCATACAATTACTTCAATTGTGATTTTCTCGAATCGCCTCACGGCCGCGCCCCCGCACTGGCCACCGGGTTCAAGCGGCTTCGCCCCGACATGATTGTCTTTACCTATCAGGGTGACGGCGACCTGGCCTCAATCGGCATGGCCGAAATCGTTCACGCCGCCAATCGCGGCGAGAAATTCACGACCATCTTTGTGAACAATGCCATCTATGGCATGACCGGCGGGCAGATGGCTCCCACAACGCTCCCGGGACAGGTCACTACAACTTCTCCTCGCGGCCGCAATGTTAAAGAAGTCGGGATGCCCATTCGAATGGTTGAGCTACTCGCGACCTTGGCTACTCCGGCCTATCTCGAACGCGTTTCCGTGCATTCGCCCCAGCAGATCATCCGGGCCAAGGCAGCTATCAAACGGGCGTTTGCGTACCAGGAGGCCGGACGCTGCTTCTCGTTGATCGAAGTTCTTTCGACCTGTCCTACGAACTGGGGCAAGACGCCCACTGAAGCCACTCAGTGGCTTAACGAGAACATCATCCCGTATTATCCAATGCGGGTATTCAAAACTCCTCCGGAAGCAGGCAACGAATGACCGGCCAGTATGAAGTCACGTTGGCTGGATTCGGAGGCCAGGGAATCATGGTCGCCGGGCAGCTCCTCGCTTATACCGGTATCAAAGAAGGCAAAAACGTTGTCTGGCTGCCTTCGTACGGTCCCGAGATGCGTGGTGGTACCGCCTACTGCACGGTCGTCATTTCTGATAAGCGCATCGGCTCACCGATCATAAATAACCCGACTGCCGCATGCGTGTTTAACAGACCGTCGTTTGACAAATTCGTCCCCCGAGTTAAACCGGGCGGATTGGTGATAGTGAATTCTTCGCTCATTAATACGACCACCGATCGATCCGATGTCACTCAAATTTTGGTCCCTGCCAACCAACTAGCCCTCGAGGCAGGCAACGGCAAAGCCGCCAATATTGCAGTGCTCGGCGCCTTTGTGGGAGCAACCGGCCTGGTCAATATCGATACGGTCAGGCGCGTGATCGAAGAGAAACTGGGCAAGAAGAAAGAAATTCTGGACGTCAACCTGAAAGTCCTCGATCAGGGGTACAACCTCGCCCTGAAGTATCTCGGAGCGAAGAGTCGCGTATGAATCACGACCTGGCCAAATTGCCTGAGATATTCGGCCGCCATCCGAACAGCCCTGAGTCCCTGATTATGGTGCTTCAGGATATCCAGAAGGAATACAGATACCTCCCATGTGAAGCCCTGGTGGAGACGGCAAAGGCGCTGAACGTTCCGATAAGTAAGGTCTTCTCGGTGGCGACATTCTACAACGCGTTCAGCCTTAACCCCAA
>DATKJY010000137.1:0-2256 GCA_035543175.1 Candidatus Acidiferrum sp. | reverse complement strand
CTGCAGGTCAAGGGCCGTCAGCGAATCCGCCATAAATTGAAGCGCAAAGTCATTCCGAAGCGGGTTCTGCTCGATCTGTCGAGGATCGAATATGAACGCCGGAACGACGCTGTCGGACAGACACGTCGCCTCTCTCAGGGCCGTGTTGTCTTCGAGGCGAAGGTCACGGCGAAATATCATCAGGGCTTTCCGGTATCGACGGCTCATCGGGTACGATCCTCATATTGCTGGCAATTGGCCCCACGATTTCGTGGCACTGACCTCCAAGCTACCTCCCGAATGGCACAGTCTCAAGCTTGCTTTCGGGTGTATCAGGCCATATCATTCCGGCTCGAAATTAACAGTCGAGGACACAACTTGTTCCAGCGCCTGAAAACCCACCCGCTGCTTCTGGTGATGCTCGTCGCTATCGGGCTTCGCCTGCCGGCGGTCATCTTTTCCAAGGGGTACATGGCCTCCGACGACTACTACGAAACCGTCGACGTAGCCTACCGATGGGCCCACGGCAGCATGTGGTCGGACACCGGCCATCTGTCATGGTATTCGGTCCCCAAAGGGGATATTGCGCGTTTTCCGCTTTACAACTTGTTCTTGTACGTCCTTATCAAAATCGGCGATTCGATCGGCGATAGCTCGCTCGACAGCACCATGTATTTCGTCAGGGCCGTACACGCCCTGCTTTCGCTCATCAGCGTCTGGGCCGTATTCAAAATTGTCGAGATCGCCACTAAGTCAAAACGATGGGCCATGCTGGGCGGGTTGATTGTCGCTGCCCAGTTCGCGATGCCGTTTCTGTCAGTCCGAAATCTGATCGAAGTGGTCGGCGGGCATATGTGGATTTTGACCCTTCTGGCGCTCTATCGATATGATAGCGGTCAACGTACTCGCTGGGTAATTGTCGCCGGCCTTCTTACCGGTCTGACCTGGATGATTCGTTTTGAACTGGCGTTTGCGGTGCTTCCGGTGCCGCTGGTCTTGTGGTTCCTCTATCGCAACATCCGCCCGGCGCTCTGGTACTGCGCGGCCGTCTTCTTCATGATACTCCTGTCCGGCGTTGCTGACTATTTTCTGATCGGCCAGTTCTGGGCCAGCACCATCAACCGCATCCTGCAGGCGCTTCACGAAAGCGCCATGTACCACACCACGATATTCATCTATCCACTGGAAATACTGGCCTTCTTCATCCCGCCATTTTCACTAATCATATTCTGGAAAGCGCTTCGCCCGAATCTCTGGCGTCATCATCTGGTGCTGTTTGTTACGCTGGCCGTGTACATTATCGCCCATACCATTGCCATCAACCGGCAGGAACGATATATGATTCCGATCATACCTGCTCTGATTACCCTCATTGTCCTGGCTCTTGAGTCCTGGAGCCACAAGGCAAACGCATTCGTTCGCACAAAGGCGTTTCGCTATGGAATTATCGTCCCGACTCTTGCTATCAATCTCGGCTTGCTCGTAATGTTCACGTTCAATTACGGCAAACGTGGCCTGGTCGAGCCGTTAGTTGAAGTCCGCAAGTTGGATTCCGCCGCGCGCGTATTGATTGTATCTCCCGAGCAGCGGAGTTTCTATCCGTTCGCTTACGCCGGCCTCGAAAATCTCTCTCGTCCCCCTCTCCAGAGCTGGGCGGACCTTCCGCGCCCCGGTGATCCCGACCCGCGACGTGATTCATTCGATTATCTGATCGTCTATCCGCCCGAACCGGCTGATCTGCCTCGCTATCTGGACTCCCTCAAAAGCGCCTACGGGACACTTCAACAGGTCGACCACGTGCCCCCGTCGAACCTCGATCTGATTCTTCACGAGTTGAACCCGTCGCACAACCGACGCAACGAAGCCTGGGTGTTCCGTCGCCCGCTCGCGGCCGGTGTAGAATAAAAAAACCGGACCCTGTTCAGACCCGGTTCAAATCCACTGACGGAAAGCCAATCAGTTGTTGATGTATTTTCCGAGAATCTGCTGCATCCGTGAGGTCATCTTCGAATTCGGAAGCACCTCGGTCGCGCCGGCCGATTTGGCCGCTTTCATCTGATCCGCCATGATATGCGGCGAATAACACAGAATCGGGATTTTGGAGGTCACCCCGTAAGATCGGAGCTTGTTGATCAGTGCCGGAGCCTCGATGCCATTGAGGTTGAGATCGATGATGATGAGATCCGGACGTAGCTCTTGTGCTTTCGTAAAGATTTCCTCGGAACGAATCGCCTTGATCCCTTCCGCTTCCATCCCGTCGAGAACCGACATGATCTT